>JBJERX010000019.1:0-20137 GCA_051882495.1 Huintestinicola sp.
CAAGCAGATGAGGTGCTAAGGCTTTAGCCGGTGGTTTTTAGAGGTGACCTATATTTATTACTATATGCTTTCGACAGCGGTTCTTCGCATAAAACTTTATCAGCTAATTGGAGAAGCAATAATTTGCGGAGCCATACAGCGGCTCCGTTTTTTACTCACTATACGATAATGCATTATGTGAATTATGCAATACATACAAAAAAATCTGAAAATATTTTTGTGTAAAACTATGCAAAAGTTGGTTGACATATAGGCAGGTTTTTGTTATAATTAATTATAATTATAAGTGTAATATAAACCTGTCACGCCTGACAGAATCCATATACACAATAGAATTTTGGGAGGAATAAGCCGTGGAAATTTACAGCGATTACAGTCAGTTTAAAGAAAACTGCAACAACTTCAAGCAGAATTTTACGGAAAAATATCTGCAGGACGGCGGACTTTACTGTCATCCTTATCTTGACGGGGTAATTCTTGCTGCATGCACTGCCGAGGAGGCTAAGAGCAACGGTACGAACATCTGCCGCATGAAGGATGTTATGATAATGAGCCGTGACGGTGAAAAGTTTGAACCCTTCAATATCACCGAGGCAAGAGAGATCGCTGCAACCTCCGAGATGGAGTGCGTGTATATCTCCGACCTTATTTCCGGCAAGGCTTTCAATGCCCGTAACTGGATGATCGACGGCAAGCACGATACTGTCATCATCAGTGAAGAGAACATGAGGAAAACAGGCAAGCCATACGCTCCCGTTACACCTCTTACAAACGTTATCATCCCAGTTAAAAAGTATGTTAATCATATGTTCTACAGCAAGGGTACTGTTGAGCAGCCATGTGCACTTACTCCAAAGACCATCATGGACAGGATAGGTGCATATATTGATGAAAAGGTCTCAATGTTCCCCAGCCTTGAAATTGCAAGTGAGACAGAATTCGAGATCTACGGAAAGACAATATCCGCCGATAAGACTGAGGCACGCTGTGCTGCCATTGACAAGGCTCTCTCTGCTGTTGAAGAAGTCGTCAAGGAAATGACTCCCAACGATGAATTGTTTAAGATCGCAGGCTGCAGCATAACAGCCGCAGACCTTGTGGTGAAGTTCCTGACAGCTGCTGCAAAGAAGTGCGGCATCACCATTTCCGAGGCTGATTACAAGGCTCAGTACGCAAAGGATTTCAGCGGTGAACCGGAGAAGTTTGATGAGATAAAGGCTGCATTTAAAAAGATGATCTCCGAAAAGAACACCTTTGGATTCAAATATACAGAGCTTGACAAGGCTAAGTTTGATGAGTCCCTCCACGCAGCTGAGCAGTCATCGGCAGATGCTGATTCCGTGAAGGATGACGTTGCAGAGCTTCTTTCTGTGCGTCCTGCAAATCCTGCTGTATTCAACCTTGCGAGAGCTATTTCTCCCGCAGATGCCGAAGCAGTTGAGACCATCTCCGAATTCTGGGGCGTTTCTGCAATGAGCCCTGCAGAGCTGGGTGATTATATGTCCTCTGCTTACATTCCCAAGGAATGCCGTGACGAGGAGGGAAAGCTCATCTGCGGCACTGCAAGAGCAAAGATCATCAACGAGGAGATCACTGCGGCTGCGGCTAAGTACAAGCTGAAAAATGCTGCTGTTCTTACAGAGATATCCGATTACTGCAGCGAGGCTGAAAAGCAGTCACGTACATATAACGGCACACTTTTCAATACCAAGGAAGAAATGGAAAAGGCTGTTAAGAACGAGGCTGATCTCAACGAAAAGTGTCAGGATCTTTCCGCTCTTAATGAGGAAGAACTGAAAAAGCTTCGCAAATATATTTTTGAGATGACTGTTGACGATAAGACAAAGGCAAAGTATCTTCTCAAGATAAAGCTTGCATTCAACGACTGCGAGGAAAATCAGCTTAAAATGCTCTGCACAGGTCTTTCTCTTAAGAAGGCTGAGGAGCTTGAGGCTATTAAGAAGAAAATCGCTGAGGGCGGATTTGACGAGGTCATTTCCGCTAAGTACGCAGCAAAGGTGGAGGATGCTCTTATCACCCTTCAGGCTGAGGAGCTTTCCGCAAAATTTGCTGATATAGAAAAGGCTGACAAGGCTAAGCTTGATGAGCTTGCCAAGACTATAGAGGAATCTCCCTGTGAAAAGGCAGTTAAGCGTCATTTCACATACAAGCTTGATGCTGCAAGAAACGCTCTTGCTGTGAAGGAGCTCGGTGAAATCTGCAAGGATATCGACAAGCTTGACGAAAAGGGACTTTACGAGCTTCGTGACAAGCTGGGCGAGTATCAGTGCCGTCATGGACTCAAGACATCCTATTTTAAGGCTATCGATGTTAAGCTTCTTAAGCTTGAGGAAGAAGAAGTCAAGACAACATTTACAGGGATCGACAAGGCTGATACAGCCAAGCTTGACGAGCTTGATAAGCTTATCAAGGACGGTAAGTACAGAAAGTCGCTTACCGAAAGCTATGCAGCTGCTATCGAGACAAGACGTACAGAGATCAAGAATGAAGAATTCATCAAGAAATGCGAAACCATCTCTTCAATGGATAAGGCAGCCCTTGATGATGTTACAGCAGAGCTTAAGGGCGGCAAGTACCCCGAAAGCATCGCAGAAAAATATCTGCCTAAGGTTGCTGAGCGTGAGACAGCACTTATCAAGGCTGAGCTTGCTGAGATATGCAAGAATATCGCTTCAATGACAAATGAACAGCTTGATGAGGTTGAGAAGAAGATCTCCGACAAGAAGTATTCCGAGGAGCTTACCTCCGGGTATTTCGATACCATCAAGGCTCGCAGAAAGACAATTGCAAATGCAGAAGCAGACGCTCTCTGCAAGGATATATCCAAAATGCAGAAGGATGAGCTTGCAAAGCTCAGAGAAAAGCTTTCTGCAGAAAAATTCGATCCCGAATATACAAAGAAGTATTTTGCTGATATAGAAAAGCGAGAAAATCAGCTTGAAAATGAGAAGCTGGAAGCAATGTGCAAGGGCATGGACAGCATGAAGAAGCCTGAGCTTGAAAAGCTTACCGCAAATCTTGCAGCAAGCGGATGCAGCAAGGAAAACATCGCTCCCTTCCAGGAGAAGATACGTGCACTTGAGATCAAGCTTATGAAGAAGGAGCTTGAAAACCTCTGCAAGAACATCCCCACAACACCGAGAAAGGAACTCTCCAAGCTGAAGGAGGCTCTTTCGGGCAACGATTTCGACAAGGAGCTTTCCGCAAAGTATATCGAGGAGATCGACAAGCGTACTGCCGAGCTTATCAAAGCAGAGCTTGCGGATATCTGCAAGAATCTTGCAAATTCTCCTAAGGATAAGCTTCTCAGCATGAAGCTTGCTATCAATGAGGTTCCCGAGTATGCAGAACAGGGCAAGACTTACATCGAGCAGATCGACAGCCGGCTGAAGCAGCTTGACAAGGCTGAATTTGATAAGCAGATGGCATCTATTGAAAAGCTTGGAATGGAAGAGCTTGAGAAGTTCATGGAGAATCTTGAGACACGCAAGCCTACTATGGACGCTGCAAGCTATGATGCGACCATGAAGAAGTGCAATGAGAGAGCAAAGCTTCTTGAAACTGTCGAGATGGATAAGCTTTGTGCCGATCTTGCCTCCAAGGACGCAAAGCAGCTCAATGAGATCAAGGAAAAGATCACCGAGGGCAGCTTCACTCCCGAAAACACATACCCTTACATCAAGAAGATCGAGACAGCTCTTACAGATTTCTACGTAAAATATTACACCAAGCTTACAGATAAGATGGATTCAATGTCCCGTATACAGCTTATTGCTCTTCGTGACAGCATTTCCGAGAACAAGGACGGCTGTCCCGCTGATATGGTAACTCGTTATGTTGGCAGAGTTAATTCCAAGATAAGAGAAGCAGACGAGCAGGTCCTTTCCGAAAAGTGCAGAGATCTCTCCTCTTACAATGAGCACAAGAGCTACGAGCTTATCAAGGATATCAATGCTATGGATATTCTTGATTCCTCCAAGACAAGATTCATCAACCAGGTCGAGCTTCACATCAATCACCTCAAAACTATGGAGCGTGACGGATATGTTGAACAGCTCCGCAAGATCATGGATGCAAACTACATTACAGGCGTTCAGTTCTATGTTCCCGGACTTTCCAACATCTTCGAGAAGCAGTTTGAAGCTATCACAAAGAGCTTCGCGAGCGTTCAGCAGTTTGAGCTTCCTCTCCTTATCCATGAGGTAATTCAGGGCGTAACGGATGAAGCGTTCATGCTGACAATGGATTATCTGTACTTCAAGGGAAGAAACGGTTTCGGACGCATCCCTGTTGACTCCATCGATCGTTATGAGCCTAAGAAGGGTATTTTTGCTAAGCCTGCTATCGTTCTTGTTGAGCGTGACGGAAAGACAAATGATCTTCCCACAAATATTGACAAGAAGTCGATAGAGAATGCCATTAAGGTTCTTAACAGCATAACCGACATCATTAAGAATGCAAATACTGCCAACAGACTCCGTGAAGCAGAGGAGATCAGAGCTGCCGAGGAAGAAAAGCTCAGAGAGATCGAGAGAGAACGTCTTGAGATCGAAGCAGCTAAGAAGACAGGCTTTGATGCGATCGCAAACAAGGAAGAAGCTAAGCCCGCAGAAGCAGCTAAGCCTGCAGAGGCAGTTAAGCCCGCAGAGGCACCAAAGCCCACAGAGGCACCAAAGCTCGCAGAGGCACCCAAGCCTGCAGAGGCACCCAAGCCTGCAGAGGCACCCAAGCCTGCAGAGGCAGCTAAGGCACCTGCTCCCGCTCCTGCAAAACCCGCTGACAGCATAAAGAATATCAAGCCTATCAAGCCTATTGAAGTAGTTGTTTCTCCTGCTGCCGAGCCTATCAAGCCTATCAAGCCAATCGAGCCTGTTGCCGACGTTAAGGCACCTGCTCCCGCAAAGGCACCGGAAGCTCCCAAGCCTGCGGCACCTGCACCTGCACCTGCTCCCGCAAAGGTACCGGAAGCTCCTAAGCCTGCGGCACCCGCTCCTGCTCCTGCAGAAGCTAAGCCAAAGATCAAATTCTGCGATCAGTGCGGTGCAAAAATAATCAGTGACAGTGCAAAGTTCTGCTCCGAATGCGGAAACAAGATCAACAGATAATTGTATAGTAAAATAGTTCCGGGCAGCCACAGGATATGCGGCTGCCCGGATTGTTTATTTGATTACCGAATGTATCAGACTTGTTTTACGCTGAGTGCCCGCATAGCGTTCAGAATAGCTATTACAGATACTCCTACATCTGCAAAGACAGCTGCCCACATATTGGCGTGACCTAAAGCACCAAGTATGAGCACGATGAGCTTTACTCCAAGTGCGAAGATGATATTCTGATACACAATAGAAAGAGTTTTGCGGGATATTTTTATGGCAGAAACAATTTTCATCGGGTCATCATCCATGAGAACAACATCCGCTGCTTCGATTGCTGCATCCGAGCCAAGTGCACCCATGGCTATGCCGATGTCCGCTCTTGTAAGCACGGGAGCGTCATTTATACCGTCACCAACAAAGGCGACCTTTCTGCCGTTTGTGCTGCCTTCAAGGAGCTTTTCAAGAATGGAGACCTTGTCCCCGGGAAGCAGCTCGGTGTGTACCTCGTCAAGTCCCAGTTCTTCCGCCACCGATTCTCCGACAGCCTTTGAATCTCCCGTAAGCATGACGGTCTTTGTGATGCCGTTTGCTTTCAGCTGCTTGATTGCTTCCGCCGAAGATGCTTTCGGAAGGTCTGAGATTATGATATGTCCGCAGTAATTCCCGTCACGGGAAACATGGACAGCTGTGCCTGTTTTATGGCATTCATGAGCGTCTGCTCCCACCTTGTTCATCAGACGGATATTTCCTGCAGCGATGCTGTGACCGTCTATCACGGCTGTAACACCATGACCTGCTATCTCCTCCACATCGGATATACGCGAATTATCAAGCTTCTGACCACGTTTCTCGTATTCATTGATTAGCGATCGGGATATGGGATGATCAGAGTAGCATTCAGCATGGGATGCCATGTCAAGAAGCTCGGTATCGGAGCTTGTCTTGTGGGGATGAAGGGATGAAACCTCGAAGCAGCCCTTGGTGAGAGTTCCTGTTTTGTCAAATACGATGGTGTCAACCTTGGAGAGTGCTTCCAGAAAGCTGCTTCCCTTGACAAGCACACCGCATTTAGAAGCTCCGCCGATCCCGCCGAAAAAGCTCAGAGGAACAGATATAACCAATGCACAGGGGCAGGAGATAACCAGGAAGGTAAATGCTCGCTGTATCCATGGAATAAAGCTGTCGTGGGTGATAAGTGGAGGAACAACAGCAAGGATAACTGCTCCTATAACAACCGCAGGGGTGTAGTATTTGGCGAATTTGGATATGAAATTCTCACTTACGGATTTTTTCTCACTTGCATTTTCCACAAGCTCAAGTATTTTTGAAACGGTGGATTCTCCGTATGCTTTTTTTACTTTTATCCTTATAAGTCCCGACAGATTGATGCATCCGCTGATTACATCATCCCCTGTCTGAACCTCACGGGGAACGGATTCACCCGTAAGTGCGGATGTGTCAACAGTGGAGGAGCCTTCGAGAACAATGCCGTCCAAGGGGACACGTTCTCCTGCTTTGACAATAATTATATCGTCTATCTGCACGTCCTCCGGGGAGACCTGTATCAGTTCGCCGTTTTCGTCCTCAATGTTGGCATAGTCAGGGCGAATGTCCATGAGAGAGGCTATTGACCTCCGTGATTTGTTTACTGCATAGGACTGAAACAGTTCGCCTACCTGATAGAAAAGCATTACGGCTGTTCCTTCTGCGTATTCACCTGTAACGAATGCTCCCACAGTTGCAAGTGCCATGAGGAAATTTTCGTCAAATATCTGACCGTTGATGATGTTCACGGCAGCCTTTTTCAGGATATCCCAGCCTATTATGATGTAGGGAACAAGATAGACTGCTGCATGGAAATACCACCCTTCGGGAAGCAGACCTGATTTTGATATCCCGGCAGCTGCTATCAGCAGAGCAAAGCTGACGATTATCCGTATAAGGACCTTTTTTTGCTTGCGTGTCATAATAAACGTCCTTTCAGGGTCATTTCAGTTCAATGGTGCAGTCGGGTTCGATCTTTCTGCACACCTTCACTGCCTGCTTCATAATATCATCGAACATATCATCGGGAGCTGTAACGGAAAGCTTTTGCGTCATGAAGCTGACGGATGCGTCCTCAACACCCTTGATCTTTTTGATCCCCTCTTCCATTTTTCTGCCGCACTCTGCACAGTCCAGGTCAATAAGTCTGAAAGTCTTTTTCATAGCGATTCTCCTCTTAAAATTTATTCTTCAACGTGCTCCATACCCTTGGAAATTATGCTCCGGACGTGGTCGTCGGAGAGGGAATAGAACACGATCTTTCCTTCCTTACGGAATTTAACAAGCTTATTTGTTTTCAGCACTCGGAGCTGATGAGAAACAGCGGTCTGGGTTAGACCGAGAAGCTGTGCCATATCGTTTACGCAGAGTTCGGATTCAAACAGGGCATATAGTATCTTTATCCGCGTTGTATCACCAAAGATCTTGAAAAGCTCTGCAAGGTCGTAGAGTATTTCGTCGGGGGGCATCTGGGATGTTACCTTATCGATAACGTCCTCATGAGCACAAAGGTACTCATTATCTGTCATATTATCATCTCCAATTTGTATTCATATATACATATGAGCATCTGTTCATATATTAGCATATAAAAATCATTTTGTCAATAGAAAAATCAGAATTTCCCGAAAAAAAATGGCTGCTGCATAATTTCGGTGCAGCAGCCATATATATCAGTGCTTATACTAATAACCATTTGTTCTATTGATAAAGACAGTGGATAGAATGCGTCCTATCAAGGAAAACGACCGCAGGCGGGCTTTCGCCCGGCAAGGGAGTTTGACGCAGAGAGGACACATTATAGCCGCCGTATTTTTCCATAGGTTAAATGGTTATTAGTATTAATAATAGTCAGTTTATCAGAGCTTGATTATAACCTTACCAGCAGCCTTAGGAGTTACCTTAACAGCTTCTCCTCCGGCAACCTTTACGCTGAAGCTCTTATCTGTATCGGTATAAGAAACCTCAACGTTATCGCCCCGGCGAATTGCTGTAAGAGTCATAGTCTTGTTGGTCTCTGTATCGTATACGCTTGTTGTTATCTCCTTGCCCTCTTCGGGTGCGTAGATAACAAACTCAGTGCCATCCAGGTAATCGTACTCGAAGTCCTTGACGAAATTACCGTAGCCGATGATGGAGTTGGGCTTTGCAAGGCAGGGGAGTCCGAAGTAGTCGTACTTCTTCTTGTAGAACTTACCGCCCTCAAGAACTTCACCGCTGATAATGTCCGTCCATGTGCCCTCGGGAACATAGAATTCTGCTGTTCCTTCGTCGTTGAGGATAGGTGCAACGAGGATGCTGTCACCGAACATATACTGCTTGTCAAGTGTGAGGCAGGCGGGGTCATCTGCATAGTCGATAACCATTGCTCTCATCATAGGAACACCGGTTGTATGAGTGTTGATAGCCTGTGTCCAGATGTAAGGCATGAGCTTGCCCTTAAGCTTTGTGAAGAAACGGAGAACGTCTACGCACTCTGTGGAGCCGTCCTTATCGAAGAGCCAGGGTACACGGTAGGAAGAGTTGCCGTGGAGACGGGAATGTGTGGAGAAGAGACCGAAAGCAGCCCATCTCTTGTAGATATCAGCAGTAGCTGTTGCCTCGAAGCCTGACATATCGTGGCTGAAGAAGCCGAAGCCGGACATACAGAGAGAAAGTCCGCCGCGGATAGTCTCTGCCATGGATGTATACTCGGCAGAGCAGTCACCGCCCCAGTGTACAGGGAATTTCTGACCGCCGACTGTAGCGGAACGTGCAAACAGGCAAGCCTTGTTCTCGCCGTAGTATTCCTTAAGAACATTGAATACAGTCTTGTTGTAGAGGTATGTATAGTAGTTGTGCATTGCGATAGGGTCTGAGCCGTCGAAATACTTTACCTTTGTGGGGATTCTCTCTCCGAAGTCTGTCTTGAAGCAGTTTACACCCATTTCGCAGAGAACTCTCAGCTTAGATGCATACCATTCGCAGGCTGCGGGATTTGTAAAGTCAACGATAGCCATTCCGGGCTGCCACATATCACACTGGAATACGCTTCCGTCGGGATTCTTGATGAAATAGCCGTTCTCAACACCCTCATCAAAAAGCTTGGAACGCTGTGCAATGTAGGGGTTGATCCATACACAGATCTCAAGATTCTTTTCTGTCTTAAGTCTGTTGAGCATAGCAGCAGGTTCGGGGAACTGACGCTTATCCCACTCAAGATCGCACCACTGGAATTCCTTCATCCAGAAGCAGTCGAAGTGGAATACCTGGAGAGGGATATCACGCTCAGCCATACCGTCGATAAAGGATGTAACAGTTTCCTCATCGTACTTTGTTGTAAAGGATGTAGTGAGCCAGAGACCGAATGTGTATGCGGGAGGAAGTGCGGGCTTGCCTGTAAGTGTTGTGTAGTTTGAAAGCACCTCGGGGATGCCTGCACCGCCGATAACGAAATATTCAAGGTGCTCACCGGGAACGGTGAAGGAAACCTTGGAAACTGTATCGGAGCAAACCTCAAAGGAAACCTTGTCGGAGGAATTTACGAGAATACCGTATCCTCTGGAGGATACATAGAAGGGAATGCACTTGTAGGACTGCTCAGAGCATGTACCGCCGTCAGAATTCCATGTCTCAACGTTCTGACCGTTCTTTACAAAAGGAGTAAACTTTTCACCGAAGCCGTAGAAGTATTCGCCTACGTTCATGGAGAACTGCTCACGCATATATGTTGTTCTGGGATCCTGAGGATAGCTCCAGAATGTGTCGTCCTGAGTTGCGTTAAGACGAGCGGATGCCTTGAACTTGCTCTCATTTATGTAGGATGCACTTCTCCATGCACCGCCTGTGAGACGCTTGTCCTTGTAGTAGTACTGAACAGACCAGCTCCACTTGTCAACAACGAGCTTTGTATCCCCTGAGATAAGCTCCCAGCAGTTTTCCTTTTCGCTGATCTCGGGAGTATAGCCCTGATCCTCCTCCAGCTCAAACTTGGGAGCGTTGTTAAGTCCGCCCTTATAGTGGTCGATAGAGACCTTGATAACGTCCTTCTGAGTGGAAGTGAATGTGATATCGAGAACGGGGCCGCCGAGGGTCATGCCTCTGTTCTGGATATACTGGCATGTTGCGTATACGTTGATGCCGTTCTTAACAGGTGTGATCTCGTAAGCCTGGGATGCATAGCTTACATCATAGCCCTTCTGGTTAAGCCAGAAACCATCTGCAAATTTCATAGGTGTGTCCTCCTTAAGTTATATAAATGTTTTTTTAACGTATTGAACATATGACGAAGAAATAAAAAACCTCGTCTTATGTAATTGATTACATTGTACAACATCTACAAGGAAATTTCAAGGGGTTTTAAAAAGTTTACAGTTTATTAAATATTATCCCGTGCAGCAGCTTATACTAAAAACCATTTGTTCTATGGATAAAGACGGTGGATAAAATACGACGGGGTCAAGGGATGTTTGACGCAGAGTGGGCGTATTATAGCCGCCGTATTTTATCCATAGGTTAAATAGTTATTAGTATTATTACTCATTTCTATGGGAAAATTGGATGCATTTGTTGACAGAAGGAAATATATGTGATATAATTAACTATATCATACAGATAACCGGGTAATACATCACATCAAAGTATTTGAAAGGAAGATCATCATGAAATTCAGAAAACTCAAGTCAGCTGCAGCAGCAGTCGCAGCAGCTGTAGTGATCGCGGCTGAATGCTTCTCAGTATGCGCTGCCGATATTAAATTCAACTATAGCCAATATGGCTACGAGTATTATTATTATTACGATGGTGTATATTACAGTGATATAGACTCCGTAAAATATGTAGCACAAGGCTCCGAGTGGACATCAGTTTACAAAACAAAGGTGATCGGATATCTCAGATGGTATTCACTGGATACCTACAAGCTTTACGAAACAGAAGCAGAGGCTTCTATGCAGGGTACACACTACTGTCTTGCAATTGTCAAGACAGGTGATGCTGATAAGAAGATCCCTGACGCTCCGAAGAATGTAAAGGCAAGGTCAGGCGTTGAATCGATTACAGTTATCTGGGATGCTGTAGAGGACGCTGAGGAATACTATGTAAATATCAGCGTTTCGGGAAGAAATACATATCTTGCATCCACCCTTGTTACAACAAAGGAAACAAAATGTACATTTGCAGGTCTTGTAGGCGGTCAGCAATATGACATCACAGTATGTGCAAAGGGCGGAAAGACTGCTGAGATCAAGGGTATTTTAGCACAGAAGGCTAAAACGACAACATCAACAGACTCAACAACTGTTCCCAAGCCCTATGAGGATGATGCGGAGGAAATAGCAATTTCCACTCTTGAGGCTCCTACAGGCTTCAAGGCAACAAGAAAGACCGATTCCATCGTTCTCAGATGGGGTGAGGTTGAGGGTGCCGACGCTTACAGAGTATATATGTACGACTCTTCAAAGAAGAAGTATGTTCTTTACAAGAACATCAAGGGTGAAAAGTGCACTATCAAGGATCTACTGAGCGGCACAAAGTACAAGTTCAAGGTTGCCGCACTTGAATACATTGACGGTAAATATGTAATGGGTGAGGTTTCCAAGGCTGTTGCTGTCACTACAAAGTAATTAACTTTTTTGCAAGCTTTATCGCCATGGTATTATGACATTGTCATAGTATCATGGCGATATTTGTTTTTATAAGGCTGTGTTCTGAGCTTTCGTATATTATTCATCTGATACCATATAATATTTTTATAATCAACTATCAAGGAGACAATAAAAATGGAAAAAATAGCTTTTTACGATGCCAAGCCTTATGACAAGGAAAGCTTCACAAAGCACAATACCAAGTATGATATCCACTTCTATGAGGATAAGCTGAATCATGAGACTGCCATGCTTGCGGGAGGCTGTACTGCTGTATGTGCCTTTGTAAATGATTCCATAGACAGCCGTGTGATCGACATTCTCAGCGGTATGGGAGTAAAGCTCCTGCTGATGAGATGTGCAGGGTATAATAATGTCGATGTACGGTACGCTGCCGGGAAGCTGACTATACTCCGGGTGCCTGCATACTCGCCTTATGCCGTTGCAGAGCATGCAATGGCACTGCTGCTGATGCTTAACCGCAAGGTGCACAAGTCCTATCTGCGGACAAGGGATTTCAATTTCAGCATAAACGGGCTTACAGGCTTTGATCTCCACGGAAAAACAGCAGGCATCATCGGAACGGGCAAGATAGGTCAGGTGTTTGCGGATATCTGTCTTGGATTCGGCATGGAGGTCATTGCTTACGACCTGTATCCCAATGAGGAATTTGCCCGCAGCAGAGGGATAGAGTACGTGGAAAAAGAGGATATTTTCCGCAGGAGTGATGTTATCTCTCTCCATTGTCCTCTGACAAAGGATACAAAATATATCGTCAGTGATGATTCCCTGAGAATGTGTAAACCCACTGCCTTCATAATCAACACATCACGAGGCAAGCTCATTGACAGCGAAGCATTGCTGAGGGCACTCCGTGAAAAGCGTCTGGGTGCAGCAGGTCTGGATGTGTACGAGGAGGAGACGGATATTTTCTATGAGGACCGTTCCGGGGAGATTGTGGATGACGATATTTTGTCCTTACTGGTGTCAATGCCCAATGTTGTTATAACCTCTCATCAGGCTTTTCTGACGGAGGAAGCATTGACCAATATAGCCGAGGTCACGCTTGGTAATATGGATGAATATGTGAATGCAGTAAGATCGGGCAGGGATGTCAATGAGCTTACAAATGCAGTAAAGGGATGACAATAAACCGCCTCTGTGCCGATGCAGCACAGAGGCAAAATCATTCCTTGAAAAACAGCTTCATGGACATATAAATTGACTTGTCCTCGGTGAATCCCACCTTCTTGTACAGGGGGAATCCGCATTCTGTGGCACGAAGCTCGATGTATGAGAGATCCCACTTGGCTCCGTCCTCCACAGCCATTTTCACAAGATGCTCTCCTATTCCCATTCTGCGGTATTCCGGGAGAGTAAACACATTCATAAGAGTACCGGTTTTTCCTGTCACGAAAAGTGGACTTGCGGGCTTGTTTATAAGCACGAAAAATACGCAGCCTGCAGGTTTTCCGTCGCATTCCGCGAGGTAAACCACCATATCCCTGTTCAGATGCTCCTGAAAATATCCCGGTATCTGCTTTATGATCTTATCCTCGGTCTCCTTGTCAAGCTCCGGGTGTGTTTCATGGAGATATCCCATTCTAAGCATGAGCAGTGTGTCCATATCTGAGGGGTCGGCTTTTCTGTATGTAAGCATATTATCACTTTCCTTTTCGGAAAATGTCTTCACAAAAAATCTGCGGATCTTCGTGAAGATATTTTCTTAATGTATCCATGTAATTATACATCAATTTATATAAAAAGTCAATCCTCTGCCAAAAACCAACGGCAGAGGACATTTTTCATACTATTTACAGAATATTATACCATGTAGGGAATTCCGATTCGTACAGCTGATCTATTTCGTGATAGAGGGACTGTATCTCCGCTGTCAGTTCATCGCTTCCGTCAGCTATCAGGGGAGTTATCCTTGCGATAGAAACATTGAGCTGATCCATCTGGTCATCGTGGATAATAACAGTCACGATTTTTTCGTAATCATGCCACAGGTCATTAAGCTCATTGGATTCCCGCAGTGCTCCCTCCATATCTCCGCTGTCGTACAGCTTCTGTACTTTATATATCTGAGCCTTGAGCTTGTCATTCTGACTGTCAAGTATAAAAAGCGATGCAATGGAATAAGCCAGTATAGCAAACATCAGCCAGACAGCAATTTTAACTCTTATCAATTATCTTCTCTCCCTTTACAGCCTTTTTAATATCCTTTTTGATTATTGTGTATTTCCCTGCGGTTTCAGCGGTCATAATGAATATCTCCCGGAGGGCTACTTTATTCTCCCTGAGCACAGCATCCAGCCATTTTTCAGTCAGACACAGTCTCCTCAGGGATGATTTCATGATATTGCCGTCCTGTATCACAAGAGCGGGAGGGTCGTTCAGCTCACCCTTTACGGCAATGTCCTCGTTGGTCACAGGCCGATTGGGAAACTTGGGCATAACGTTGACCTTGCCTGTAGTTTCCACAACTGCGTACTGTACTTCCGAAATGTCGAATATTCCCTGTGAACGTATAGCCTCCATGAGATCATCGGTTGAGAATCTGAGATTGTAAAGCTTCTGCTGATCTATCTCTCCGTTGCTGATTATAATAACAGGTTCACCCGACATAACGGAGCGGACCTTCTTGGATTTGATGCTGAACCATGACATGATTACTTCAAGGCAGACCAGTATCATTACAGGCTGCAGTCCTTTTATAAGAGGTATCCCCGTTTCCTCCAGAGGTAGGGTGGCAATGTTTGAGATAAGTATGGTTATAGCAAGCTCCGAGGGCTGGAGTTCACCGATCTGCCGCTTTCCCATCAGCCTTACGGAAAATATCAGTACAGTGTATACGATAACTGCACGAATAAATACTATGGTCATAACAGTTCCTTTCCGCCTATAGTCAAGGCTTGGCAATACTCATATTATGCCTTTGCTTTAGCGGAAATATACTTTTCGGGTGTTATACAATGCAAAAAAAATGGAGCTGAAAAATCAGCTCCATAAAAAAACTATCTGATTTGTCAAGCAGAAACGGCTTCCTCTTCAGAAGACTTATCCTTGAATACAACTTTAAGAAGAACAGGTGTTATTATAGTCGTGAAAACTACCATGATAACTATAGGTGCAAAGAATGTGTCATTCATAAGTCCTACAGCCTCACCCTTGTTTGCAACGATAAGTGCGACCTCGCCTCGTGATACCATGCCCACACCGATCTGGAGAGCTTCCTTTGAGGTGTATTTGCAAAGCTTTGCACCGAGACCGCAGCCTATTATTTTTGTTAAAAGTGCAACAACAATGAGCAGCACTGTAAAGAGGATGATCTCTCCGTTCATCTTGGGAAGTACTACCTTGAGACCGATCCCTGCAAAGAATATAGGCGAAAGGAGCATATATGAAAGGGTATCGAAACGCTTTGTGATGTAGTCTGATTTCTTTGTTCCCGAAAGAGCAAGACCTGCAAAGAAAGCACCTGTGATATCCGCAACGCCGAAGAACTTTTCAGCACAGTAGGAAAGAACCAGACAGAATACGAAGCTGATAACAACGTATCTTCTGAGCTTCTTTGCACTGTTGTCAGACCATTTTTTGAAGAAGTAGTGGTAGCCGATCGCCGAAACTGCGGTAAATACAAAGAATCCGAGGATCTTCAGGAGTACGATGCCGATGCTTACACTGGCATCTGCCATACTGATAACTACTGTAAGGGCAATGATACCCAGTATGTCATCTATGATAGCCGCACCAAGGATGGCATTTCCCGCACGTGTGGAAAGCTTGCCCATTTCCTTGAGGGTCTCAACTGTGATGCTGACAGAAGTTGCAGTAAGGATGATACCGATAAAGATATTCTGAAGCATAATGTTTGAGCCGCTGCTTTTGTTAAAGAAGTAACCTATGAATGCACCGCCTGCAAGGGGAACGATAACGCCTATGAGAGCGATTATGAAGGAAGCCTTGCCTGAACGCTTAAGCTCGTTTATATCTGTTTCCAGGCCGGCTGAGAACATGAGTACGATTACGCCGATCTCAGAAAGGCTGCTGAGCATTTCTGTTGATGTGACCCATCCCAGACAAGCAGGACCCAGTATAACGCCTGCCAGAAGAGCACCTACCACCTGAGGCAGTTTGATCTTCTTTGTAAAAAGTCCAAGCACCTTTGTACTGAGCAGTATGAGTGCTATGGAAATAAGATAGCTGTAATTTTCCATATGTATACTTCCTTTCCCCTTTTGCGGCAGAAGCCGCATAACAGAACGGCTCTTTCCCCGGATGCCGGACTGCTGCTATCATAAAGCTCCGTATATTTGAAGGATGGAGCAGTAGTTTTATCGAACAGACTGAATTATATCATATTAAGATACTTATTTCAAGAACTTTTCATTAACAAAATAAGTTCTCTAATTTTGTATAACATATGCAAATCTGCAGGGGTAGGTTTTAGTAATATTGACAATAATTAAAGCTTTATCATACGGGGCTTTCTGTCATGGAACTCTGCATAATAGCTGAATCCGCTTTCCTTAAGAATGCTGCGGCATCGCTCAAAATCCACGCCCACATATTCGGGATCGTGTGCATCGGAACCGATAGTTATCAGCTCCCCTCCAAGCTCTCTGAATCTTGAAAGTATCTCCTTAGAGGGATTTGGTGCGTTCATGCCTGAGCGGAAGCCTCCGGAGTTGCATTCCATAGCCTTTCCCTTTTCGGCAAGGTGTCTGAGGATAGGGTCGATACAGTCGGCGTATCTGCTGTAGGAATAGCTCTGCTTTTCCGCCGTGCTGTATCTGATGATATAATCAAGATGCCCCAGGGAATCATAGCAATTTATCCTGCGGATATTATCCAGATACACCTCAAAGTAATGTCTGATAGCCTCCTCCTCATTACGTTCTGTCCAATACTCAGGATAGTAAGGGTCAAGTCCGTCAATGAAGTGCAGGGAGCCTATGACGAAATCAAGGGGCACCGTGTTAGTAAGCTCATCAAGGTAATCTGCAAGATGTGTCTGCAGTCCGAGTTCAATGCCCACAGAGATATCTATCTTGCCGCTGTACAGCTCTTTAAGCTCATTCATACGCTTGATGTATGCAGGGATATCAAGCTCAAAGTCCATATCGGAAACAACATCATGATCGTGGTGATCGGTGATACAGATATGCTTCATGCCTAAGGCTATTGCCTTTTCTATCTGCATTTCGGGAGCCGTTTCGGAATCCCCCGAGAATGAGGTGTGAAGGTGCTGATCGGATATTGTCATTCAGATTCCTCCCTTATACTAATAACCATTTGTTCTATGGATAAAGGCGGCGGATAGAATGCGTCCTATCAAGGAAAACGACCGCAGCAATGCTCGTGCCTTGCAAGGGAGTTTGACGCAGAGAGGACGCATTATAGCCGCCGTATTTTATCCATAGGTTAAATGGTTATTAGTATTATACTAATCCTCCTTTGTTCTGTATATAAAGTTGGCAGATAGAATTGCACCAATCAAGGAAAGCGACCGCAAGCATGCTGTTGCACGGCAAGGGAGCTTGACGACGATTGGTACAATTATAGCTGCCGGATTTATCTGCTGGTTAAAGGGGATCAGTATTATATACGAAAAGGGGTGTGAAACTAATCACCCCCCTCGATTATTAGTTGTTCTTAGGCTTTTCTGCACGGATAGGAAGGCTTTCTACTGCCTTTACAGCATCAGCAAGCCAATCACCCTCAACTTCCTCTACAACGCCCATGTCGCAGCATTCTGCGATCTTAGGTGAAACAGGAAGTCTGCCGAGAACCTTTATTCCGTTGTCTGCAGCAATTGTATCAATATGGCTGTTGCCGTAGATATTGATCTTCTTTCCGCAGTCGGGGCACTCGGCATAGCTCATATTCTCAACGATCCCCACAATGGGGATATTCATCATTTCAGCCATTCCTACAGCCTTGCTTACGATCATGGAAACAAGATCCTGAGGAGAGGTTACGATAATGATGCCGTCAAGGGGGATAGACTGGAATACTGTAAGGGGTACATCGCCTGTTCCCGGAGGCATATCAACGAACATATATTCAACATCGCTCCAGATAACATCTGTCCAGAACTGCTTAACTACTCCCGCAATAACAGGACCTCTCCATATAACGGGGTCTGTAGGGTTTTCCAGGAGCAGGTTTATGCTCATGATGTCGATCCCGTAACGTGTTTTCATGGGGATAAGTCCATCCTCAACAGCTTCTGCCCTGCCTGAGAGACCGAACATTTTGGGGATAGAAGGTCCTGTGATATCCGCATCAAGAATGGCTGTGCGGTAGCACTTGCGGGCAAATGCTGACGCCATAAGTCCTGTTACCAGTGACTTGCCTACGCCGCCCTTTCCGCTGACAATACCGATCACTTTCTTTACGCTTGATTTTTTGTGAAGATTTTCGATAAAGCTCTGGGGATCCTTACGCTCTGAACAGCTTTCCCCGCAGCTTGAGCAGTTATGTGAACACTCGCTCATTTCAGTATCAATCCTTTCAGATAATTTGTGCGATTTATAATTGCAGTTATAATTATTATACCACATGATACGGAAAATGTCAAATAATAACACGCATGATCAGTATTAATAGTTATTCGGCATTTATTTCGGCGGAAGCAGCTTCACGTGCGGCAAAATACTTTCTGCTTGTGATTATGAAGATTATTGCAGCAATTGTAACTGCAAAATAATCCGTTACAGGCTGAGCGTATGCCAGCATCTTTGCACTGTCAAAGATCACGCTGAAAAGCAGCAGCATGGGTATAAACACGATTCCCTGACGGCATACCGACAGGATAAGAGAGGGGAGTGCTGCTCCCAGAGACTGTATAGCGTTCATCAGCACGAACAATATGCCAATTACAGGACCTGAGAGAATATATATCCGGGAGAACATCATGCCGTAACCGAATGCATCGGGATTATCAAGAAATGCGGTTACAAGAGGCCCTGCAAAGCAGTAGCAGAGGATAGTCATTACTAAACTCAGGCAGAATGCAAGCAGCATGGAAAATTTAAGCACAGCAAAATAGCGTTTCTTGTTTCCTGCTCCGAAGCAGTAGCCCAGAAGGGGCTGGATACCGCTGCCCAGACCGATAAGGAGCATTACAACTATCATATTGACCTTCATTGCCACACCGAGACCTGCAACAGCCATGTCTCCGAATTTCATCATCATGTTGTTAATGACGATATTTGAAACGCTCATAATAATGCTGTTCAGGGAGGCTGGAACACCGATTGCAAGCACTCCCGAGGCGATGCCGCCTGATGCCTTGAAATCCTTCGGCATAACGGAAAGCATAGTTTTTTTGGAAAGAAGGTGACACAGATAGAATACAGCTGAGAAGACGTTTCCCAGAACTGTTGCAGCTGCAGCGCCTGCCACGTTCCAGCCAAGTCCCAGGATCATAACGGGGTCAAGTACGATATTTACCAGGTTTCCTATTATCATTCCTGTCATGGCAGTTTTTGCTCTGCCCTCAGAACGGATAATGTTTGAGAATGTGTTGCTGAAAATAAGGAATGGTATTCCTGCCGCAACTATACTGAGATACTCTGATGTATAACCGATGGTATCATCGCTGGCACCGATAAGTCGGCTGACGGGGGTGCAGAATATCCATATCAGTATCATTGATGTGACGCCGATAATTATACCTGTCCAGCAGCAGAAGGAGGATGTTTTTTTTGCATATTCATCCTTGCCCTCACCTAACATTCTCGAGATAAGTGAAGTGCCGCCGATGCCGAAAAGCAGACCGACAGCCATAAATATGAGGAATGCAGGTGTTGCAAGCGATACAGCTGCGACCATGTAAGCGTCCTTTGTCTGACCGATAAAGAAGGTATCTGCAAGATTATATATGAGCACCATTATCATGCTGATAATTGATGGTATGATATTGCTTATTACCGCTTTGGGAACGGGAGCGTTACTGAATATTTCGGTGTTTTTCCCTGTCATTTTTTATGTCCTTCCTGAATAAAATATCAAATTTATTATACCATTTTTGTGGCTTTCTTTCAATGCTTATTTGTTAACTTTTAATGGTATGTCGGTAAAATGACTTCCGATGATTTATAGACCGAGGCTTTGTCACAACAAATGGCATGGCAGTGCAGGCGGGCTGAGGCAGACTGAGCCTTCCCCCGGACGTTCCATACTTTCGATTGATATCATAAATAGCGGCTCGGTAACGGGACAATGGGGTGACCGATAAACTGCAGATTATACTAATCCCCTTTTTATCTATAGGTTAAAGGGAGATTAGTACTTTGTAAACTCTAAATCTTAATAACAGGATAAAGATGAATGAGCTTG
>JBJERX010000020.1:0-61736 GCA_051882495.1 Huintestinicola sp.
GAGCAGGGGACTGAAAATCCCCGTGTCGATGGTTCGATTCCGTCCGGAGGCACCATATGCGGATTTAGCTCATCTGGTAGAGCGCCACCTTGCCAAGGTGGAGGTAGCGAGTTCGAGCCTCGTAATCCGCTCCACGATTCGCCGAAGCAATAGCTTCGGCGTTTTTGTATTTTTAGATATTCTTTCATTATACATACAACAAAAAAGCAGTTTCCGAAGCTGATCGGCAACTGCTTTTTTGTTTATTGATGTTTGAGGTGGAAGATATCATTATTCATCATCTTCACTGCTGTCCGAGGAAAGAACGTAGATAGTAACATTCTTTCGTCCCCACTGGATGCAGTCATCATATTCGCTCATGAACAGGTCTACGATAATGTGACCCGCTCTTACGGAATAGCCGGTATCTGCTGCAATGGCATAGCCGTAAACTGTTCCGTCATCTGCTACTATGTAAAGCTCCGAGCCGTAGGGGATAAGCTTAGGATCTACCGCTACATATCCCTGGAATACGGTCTTGCCTGTTGACATAAGAGCGTCAGGGTCTGCTGTATATGCACAGGATTCACCTGTGAATACCTCTGTATAATTAAGGGGGATGCCGTTTTCGTCAAGCATCAGTGATGCAGGTACTTCAAGCCGTGATATGGCATTTGGATCGGCTGCCTTTACCACCGGTTCCGACACCGTTATAACTGCTTCGGTTTCCGCAGCGGTTTCTTCCGTTTCGGCTTCTTCCTGAGTAACATATTCATTCTCGGGAGCTGCTGTTTCAACGGTCTCAGGCTCGGATGTGCTTTCATCCTCGGGTTCTGCAGTACCTACAAGAACAACTTCATCAATAGTGTGCTTTGTGATGCTCCTGCTGATGATCTCGCTGGATTCTTCAACACCGTTAACATATTTGGTTTTGGTTTCGATCACAGCCTCGCCCTCGGAACCGTAAACCAGAACCTCCGTTGTACCCTCGGGGAGATTGTCATCATCCCTGTATTCGGTTTCATAATCAAGTGTCAGAGTTTCTGTCTCGGTCACGTACTCAACTCTGTCAACGATTATCTTGTCATCCTCGGAAACAGTAATGTCAGTGTCCATGCTGATAATATCATCTTCCGTTACGTCTATTCCTACCTTATCGAGAATATCATCAACGGTGCTTTCCTGTCTGACCTTTACCTTGTAGGTCTTACCGTCGGCCTTGACATATACGCAGAAATAATCCTCGGAATTTCCGTTGGTTGCTGTGTTTTCCGAAATGGACTTTCTTGCAGGCTCGGAAGCTTCTTCCTCATCTGCTGCATCAGCATCGGATTCTTCTGCTGTCTCGCTTTCGCTATTATCAATATTATCTGAAGCATTATCGCCTTCGGATGTATCAAGCAGCTCCTGTGGGATCTCCTCTGTCATTGCGGAAATATCCGTAACATCGGGATCCGTAGGCTCACAGTCTATATTGCTTTCCTTGTTCGGGATAACAGCAGAGACTGCAATAGCTGCCGCAGCGAGTGTTCCTACAGCAGCGGCTGCCAGCTTGAGTATCTTTCTGCGGATAACCGAAGATCTCTGCACATCTTCAGTATCTGTATGCTGAAAATTCTCATTCATAAAACTTAACTCCTTGTTTGGGTATTTGCCATGTACCCTTAAACTACCACCTTTTTATATTTGACACGCATGTATCATTTTACGGAAAGTTATAATCATAAGGTCGGATGTGGCATCCGTTCCGCAGAGATGGAAACACCAAAGCGGAAAATTATTGCAAAACGGTTACAAACTTAACGCATTAATGTCATTATAACGTAATTCTTGTTTTGTGTCAATGTTTTTTGAAGGGGCGATTTTGTTCAACTTTAACAACTATTGTAAACTAAAACGTTGATTACAGCCAATATAAGGAAATAAATCTACAATTATATTTTTTTTGTCACAATTTTATTGTTAATTCTCATAAATAAAGAAAATTATCTTTTCTTAGTCTCGATTTTACCCCTTGTATAATATTTTGAAGGCTTGTGTTCATGGGATATTAATACTTTGATTTAATAAAATACCTATTTGGCTAAGGGGAATAAACACAAATGTATCAAATATGCTGATTATTTATAGGTGTATTTGTGCATAACGCTGATTTTTCTGATATTTATGTGATTTGTTGATGATCGGGGGCAAATCGCAGGGTGAAAATCCCGTGTTTATTGCTCTAAGGTTACAAAAGGTTACAAAAAAATTGGATTTTGTAACCTTTCTAATTTACAGTCACCTATTGAAAAATAAGTCAACTCAGTATATAATAGTATAGGGAGCAGCCGGCTTGTCTTTGACCGGCACCTAATATAGTATTATCCATTCAGGGAAAGTTTCCGCATATACCATTATTAATAGTAATGCTCTCCGGCTTTGCGTATCTTGCCATGCCCATAGAGAGCAGCAGTTATTGTGACCGAAAGGACGGATCGAATATGAAAAATGAAATGTCATCCCGACGCAAGCAGACAAGAAAGCTTATTGCAACAGCTGTTCCTGTTGTGGGAGCTCTTTTCCTGTTTCTTGTTTCGGCAGGATATATCGCATACAGAATGATTAGCAACTATAACTACAACGAACGCTGGAAGGATTACGACGAATGCGGTCTGGGCTGATAATTTACAATGCCGTTATTCATCCCGTCTGCAGTGAGGATATTGGAGCGGGCTATGTTGTTCTCCGTGAAGGCAGGATAGCGGAAATAGGCGTTGGTGCTCCTCCGGAGATCTCGGAGGGGGATATAGACGCTCACGGAATGCACCTCTACCCCGGGTTCATTGATATTCATACTCATATGGGCGTTATCGGTGACGGAGCAGGGGAGGAGGGCATTGATGTCAATGAGGGCAGTGACCCCGTTATGCCTCACCTGAGAAGCATTGACGGCGTTAATATGCGTGACGGTTATTTTGCAGATGCAGTGAGAGCTGGTGTTACATCCGTTGTAACGGGTGTAGGCTCCCTGAATCCCATTGGCGGAGATATGATCGCTCTGAAAACTGCAGGCAGATGTGCGGATGAAGCACTTATCAGGGTCTGCGGGATAAAATTCGCTCTGGGGGAGAACCCTAAGTCATGGTACAATGACCGTGAGGAGGCACCTCAGACCAGAATGGCAACAGCAGCACTTATCCGTGAGGCTCTCTATAAAGCAAGAAGATATATGGAGGATAAGGAGGCTGCCCTGAAGGATGAGGAGCTTTCCCCTCCCGATTATGATATCAAGTCGGAGGCACTTATCCCTTTGCTGAAGGGTGAGCTGAAGGCACATTTTCACTGTCATCGTTCGGATGATATCCTTACAGCCCTGAGGTTGTGCCGTGAATTCGGACTTTCCCCTCTGCTGGTGCACTGCACCGAGGGACATCTTGTGGCTGATCTTCTTGGGGAGCGTGGAGCGGAGCATGCGGCAGTGGGACCTGTTATCTGTGACAGAGGAAAGCCCGAGCTTGCAAATGCGTCCCTGAAAAATGCGGCTGTTCTTTCCGAAAGCGGGATAAAGGTGTCCATATGCACCGATCACCCCGAGAATCCTATCAGCTTTCTTACTGCAGGAGCGGCATACTGCATGAAGTATGGTCTCCCCGAAGAGGAAGCTCTTAAGGGAGTTACTATGTACCCTGCCGAAGCTGCGGGCATTTCAGACCGTACAGGCAGCATTGCCGTGGGGCTTGACGGTGATCTTGTCCTCCTTGACGGCGACCCCTTTGAGATCAGGACAAATGTTGTCATGACCTTTATCGGCGGAAAGCTTGTGTATTCCGCAGAAAGCGAAAAATAACAGAAAGGAGGACATATCGGCATTAGGAATACTGCTGATATGGACAATGAATGACTTCCGGAAAAACAAGAAAAACCATCGCACTTATTTCGGCTGCGGCAATGTGCGTTTCCGCATTTGCTGCCTGCTCCGATAAGAATACAGGGGGAGAGCCTGTCCCCTCGGATACTTCTGCCGAATCCTCAGCAGAGACTCAGTCCGAAGCTGCCGCTGACGGTATCAATGCAATGTTCGGCGAGATAAGAACAGAGTTCAATGACAGCCTGGATCTGTCCGATTACCCTCTTACAAAGTCCGAGGTCCCCGCAGATTACAGCCTGACTTTGGAAATGGAAACGGGAGAATTTCTCGGCGGCATAAGATCCAATGATCTTCCCGAAGCGTCGGGAGGGGCATATGTTTCGGGTCTTAACCAGGAGGGTGATGAGGTAAAGGTCACTGCTCAGGTGGAGTATTCGGGCTTCTATACCCTTAATTTTCAGACAAGAGGCTCCGCAGGACGCTATAACAATGTCCTTGTTGACGGAGAAAAGGTAGGGGAGATACTGACCCTATCCGAGGGCATTTTCGGCGATACTCCCGTTGATTATGTTTATCTTGAAGCGGGAAGCCATGTTATCTCTCTTACTCCAAGCTGGGGATATATTGACATCGACTGCCTTATCCTCACACCCTCCGATACGATAAATGAGGATACATATAAGGTGACAAAGCCCCTCTCAAATCCAAATGCGGACGATAATGCAAAGCGTCTCTACAAATTCCTCTGCGATGTTTACGGCAAGTATTCTCTTGCGGGACAGTATGCCGATGAGGGACGTGCCTCCTCCGAATATGAGAAGATAACTGCCGCAACAGGCAAGACCTTTGCTGTTCTGGGGCTTGACGTGGGCAATTACAGCCTTGGAAGCAAGGCACATGGTGCCGAGTCCCGGACTGTTGAATATGCTTATGACTGGTATAAGAACGCCGGAGGAATAGTTCAGCTGTGCTGGCACTGGACCACTCCCGAGGCTTATGCAGTCAATGCAGGAAATAATCCCTGGTACAGCTCCTTCTATAAGGAAGGCTCAAAGCTTGATCTTGATAAGATCATGAACGGCGAGGACGATGAAGCATATCAGCTGCTTATGGACGATATCGACAATATGGCTTCTGAGCTTGAAAGGCTCCGTGACGCAGGTGTTCCCGTACTGTGGAGACCTCTCCATGAGGCATCGGGCGGCTGGTTCTGGTGGGGCAACTGCGAAGCAGAAAGCTACATCAAGCTCTGGAATGTGATGTACGATAAAATGACCAATGAGCATGACCTGACAAACCTTATCTGGGTATGGAACGGACAGGATCCCGCATGGTATCCCGGTGATGAAACAGTTGATATCTGCGGCTGGGACATTTACGCAGGAAATCATGTTGATACCTCACAGAGCGGACGTTTTGCGGATATGGCTGTTAATTACGGCACCGAGAAGAAGCTTATCGCACTGACGGAGAACGGCTGCGTAATGGACCCCGATAAGGTAATGAGGGATAACGCAAGGTGGCTTTTCTGGGGAACATGGAGCGATCCCTTCACCATGAAGCTGGGCGTTGTCATCAACGAGGAGTATACTACAAAGGATCTGCTTATCAAGGCTTATAATCATGACAGAGTGCTGACTCTGGACGAGCTGCCCGATCTGAAGAATTATCCTTTAGACTGAGCATATTCATAACTGCCCAAGCATCCATAAAAAATATAATCCCCGCCGTAGGACATTCAGCCCTGCGGCGGGGAAAACAAACCCTATGCTTATGTACGATCAATAACCGTCAGTACCGTTCAGGGATTCGTCACGTTCTATCCAGCTCTGAACGTTGATGGTTGTGAAGGTGTCCTTGGTGTTGCGGATAATAACGGTAGAGATACCTGCATTGATTATCAGCCGCTTGCACATGGAGCAAGGCTCCACATCACCGTAAAGCTCACCTGTTTTTGCATCGTGGCATGCAAGATAAAGAGTTGCATCAAGCATATCGGAGCGGGAAGCGGAAATTATGGCATTTGCCTCCGCATGAACGCTTCTGCAAAGCTCATAACGCTGTCCCTTGGGAATATTGAGCTTTTCACGGGTGCAGTAGCCCAGATCCGAGCAGTTTGAGCGTCCTCGGGGTGCACCTACATAGCCTGTTGAAACGATCTCGTCATTCTTGACGATAATTGCACCGAAATTTCGCCGCATACAGGTGCCTCTTTCCAGCACTGTTTCTGCAATGTCGAGATAATAATTGATCTTATCCCGTCTCTGTATAGTGTTCATGGGAATGCTCCTTTCAATATAGTACATTCATGGCTATATATAATTATATAGTATTTATCGGGAATATGCAAGAGTTTTAGGGAAATTCCCGGGATAATCCATCTGAAAATAATGTAAAATTGGAGAATATATGGAAGATCTTACTAATATCAGCGTAATAAAGGATATCTTTTCAAGGCATGGATTCACATTTTCCAAGGCACTTGGACAGAATTTTATCATAAATCCCACTGTCTGCCCGAGAATTGCGGAGATGGGCAATGCAGGCAAGGGCTGGGGCATCATCGAGATAGGCACAGGTGTGGGAGTTCTCACAAACGAGCTTGCCAAGCGTGCTGACAAGGTGGTTGCTGTTGAGATAGACACACGTCTGATCCCCATTCTGGAGGAGACACTTGCAGAATATGACAATGTTGAGATCATAAATGCAGACGTTATGAAAACTGACCTTAATGCGGTAATAAGCGAGCATATGGAGGGGCTTGATGTTGCGGTCTGTGCAAATCTGCCCTATTATATCACATCTCCTATAATAATGTATCTCCTTGAAAGCAGACTGCCTATAAAGTCCGTTACCGTAATGGTGCAGAAGGAGGCGGGCACACGCCTTTGTGCGAAAATGGGCAGCCGTGAATCGGGTGCGGTCACTGCGGCGGTGAATTATTATGCTGAGCCTAAGCTGCTGTTCAACGTTTCAAGGGGCAGCTTTATGCCCGCACCCAATGTGGATTCCTGCGTTATCAGGCTTGATATCCGTGAGAAGCCTCCTGTTGAGGTAAGCGATGAAAAATATCTTTTTAAGGTCATAAGAGGTGGATTTTCACAGCGGAGAAAGAATCTTGCCAATTCGCTGTCCTCCGCTCTGGGTATGGATAAGCAGACAGTGACCGATGCTATAAGAAATGCCGGCTTGTCCGAGACAGTTCGTCCCGAACAGCTGACCTTGGAGCAGTTTGCGGACGTAGCCCGAAGCCTGAGATCCGTTTAATACTATTTGTATAAGAGGACGTGCTGTATATGGATAATATACTTTCTGTATTTTATGAACATATCTTTGATGCTGCATCACAGCGGGGTACTGCTGTTGAAGAAATGCTTCTCTATGCAAAAAACTGCGGAATTGATATGCTGGAGTGCGACCTTTGGAGGTTATCGGACAGGGAAAATACGAAAAAGCTCTTTGATTCCTGCGGCATAGCTGTTTCATCGGTATACAGCTTCTTTGATCTGGGACATGATGATAAGCAGCTTTCGGAGAGGAAATACCGCAGCTTACTGGAGACATCGGCGTATTTCGGAGCGGACAAGGTCCTTTGTGTTCCGGGATTCTATCGTGAGAGCGACGACCGCGGCGAACAGTGCAAGCTTATTGCTCAGCGGCTGAATGAAATGTGCATGGCAGCTTCGGAATACGGTATAACCGTCACTCTGGAGGATTTTGATGATGTAAATTCACCCTGCTCCCACATTGCGGGACTGAAATATTTCATGGAAAATGTGGACGGACTGAGATTTACCTTTGATACAGGCAATTTCCGCTACAGTCTGGAGGATGCCCTCCTGGCGTATGATGTGCTGAAACAGTACATTGTACATATCCACTGCAAGGACAGGAGCTATGACAGGGCGAATGCCGACCCTCGGAATACAAACGGCAAGGCTGATCTTTCCGGCGGGGTGATGTATCCCGCTCCAGTAGGCTGCGGCGTCATAGGCATTCCCGGGCTGCTGAGACGTGCTGCGGCTGACGGTTACAGCGGCAGACTTGCGATTGAGCATTTCGGAGCCTGTGACCAGGGGGAATATATGAGGATATCTGCAGAAAATATACGAAATGTA
This sequence comes from Huintestinicola sp., assembly GCA_051882495.1. GTDB lineage: Bacteria > Bacillota > Clostridia > Oscillospirales > Ruminococcaceae > Huintestinicola. The sequence continues at coordinate 7,948 of JBJERX010000020.1, forward strand.
TAGATACATAGTGTGCAATAAATAATTATACAAGGAGTAATTGCTGTGATAAAGGTAACAGTCTGGAACGAGTATCTTCATGAACTGAACCAGCCTGAGGTGGCTGAGATATATCCAAGGGGAATACATGGCTGCATAGCGGGTTTTCTTGGAGAAAACGCCGATATCACCGTCAGGACAGCTACCCTTTCCATGCCGGATAACGGTCTGACGGAGGAGGTGCTTGCCGATACGGATGTACTTATCTGGTGGGGGCATATGGCTCATGACAAGGTGGATGATGAAACAGTTCGGCGGGTGTGCCGTCACGTTCTCGGGGGAATGGGGTTTATCGCACTTCACTCCGCACATCACAGCAAGGTCATGAAATCGCTTATGGGTACGACCCTTAATCTGAAATGGCGGCACGGCGACCGGGAGCGGCTGTGGTGCATTGCTCCCTCACATCCCATTGCAAAGGGCGTCCCGGAGCATTTCGAGCTGCCCCGTGAGGAAATGTACGGTGAACCTTTTGATATCCCCGAACCGGATGAAACGCTGTTTTTAGGCTGGTTTTCGGGAGGAGAGGCTTTCCGCAGCGGAGTAACATTCAGACGGGGAAAGGGCAGGATATTCTATTTCCAGCCGGGACATGAGGAGTATCCCGTATATCATGACGGGAATGTACAGAAAATAATTACAAATGCGGTGTATTGGGCGTGCCCTTCGGACAGGAGTGCACATGGAATGACAGAATGCACCAACCCTCAGCCGTTGGAAAAGTAGTATTATAATCAAAGACCGATCGATCGTTGGGAAATGCATAAGCAGCCGGCGATCGGTTGGTCTTTTTTTCACAAAATAAACAAATAGTATAAAATCATTCATAATTTAATTGTTGTATATCATATTATCTCTGTGAATGTTGAATAAATTTTCGGCGATATCACGGAAATTTTTGGTTATGCGTGTGATAGTTTATGAGATTTATAGAAAATCAATATAATTTTGGTTAAAAATTCGGCGTTAAATGTTACAAATAATTTCAAAATCTCTTGTAATTTGAGAGGAATTGGTATATAATTATATGTGTATAAGTATCGCTTTAAGGGGGAATTGTACCCTCTTGAGGCTGTGAACAAAAGAAAAAGAAAGGAATTTGCCATATGGGACTTTTCGACAGCGGTGCTTTCAAAGTGACCGAGTGGGGTCTGGATGCTACATGGTATAAGCAGCAGGTCATCAGCCACAATATCGCTAACATTTCTACTCCCGATTTTAAAGCCAAGACGGTCTCGTTTCAGCTGGAGCTGGAAAATGCCTGCAAGTGCAAGTACCACACAGGAACAGGTGACGGCAGACATGACCACACTGAGAACGGAACAGGCAGACTCAGGGCTGTGACTACTTATGAGACAAACACGAATCAGCTGCTTAACGGAAATAATGTTGATATAGAAAAAGAAGGACTTGCTCTGGCAGATGCTCAGTATCAGTACGATACTATGATAGATTACCTGAACAGCCAGTACAAGATGATAAGAAGCTCTATCAGCACCACATGATTCCGGCTGATAGGATCGCTGCATAAGTACGAAAGGAGAATCAGGCATGGCTTTTCTGACATCTCTCGATATAGGCGGCTCGGCTCTTTCGGCACAGAGACTGCGAATGGACATCATTTCGCAGAATATCGCCAATCAGGATTCGTATAATACATCCGCTGACCGGGTTTACTGCCGACAGCTTACCGTATTTACCGAGAAAAAGTCCTTTTCCGAGGAGCTGAACAAGTTCGCTTCGGCAGAGGAATCCACTCACAGACGGGGCGTGTATTACCGCAAGGGTACAAACAAGTACAGACCTGCTGGGGTTACTGTTGCCGAGGTCATTGATGATGAGACGCCTATGACCCCCGTTTACGACCCGGACAACCCTCTGGCGGATGAGGAGGGATATATTTACCAGACCAACGTTGACAACACCAAGGAGCAGATCGACCTGCTGGCAGCTCAGCGTGCATATGAGGCAAATATTTCCGCTATCGCAGCCGTCAAGGCTATGAATACAAAGGCTATGGAGCTTAAGGGCAGATAATTACGTAATTATATATAAAGGAGAACAGCAAAATGTTTATAGTACCAATCAGCTCGGCGATCACCCCGCTTAATACAATGAGCCAGCTGAACACTGAGGAGTATGGCACCAACAAACAGTCGCCATCCTTCTCGGATGTGTTCAGAGAGATATATCAGGACGTGCAGGACACGCAGCAGACTGTTAATGAGGACGCTGCAAAGCTCGTTCTCGGCGAGATCGACGATCTTCACACGATCTACAACAACATGACAAAGGCAGAGGTTGCAGTGGAGACGTTCGTTGCCGTAAAGAACGCTGCTCAGAAGAGCTATGATAATATCATGCAGATGACGATGTAATCATTTTCCAAATAATATTTCCGCCGGGAAAGGAAATCCATAACAGATGAACGAAAAAGTGAGCAAGGTCGTCACTTCAGTCAAGGAATACTGGGGCAATCAGACCAAGAACAGAAAAATAGCATATATATCGGGGCTGGCTGCCGTTGTTATTGCGGCAGTCATCATTACGGCAGTGCTTAATCATAAGGAGTATGTGGTTCTTTTTGAGGGACTGGAAACAGCCGAGGCTACGGAGATAGTTTCCCTTATCCAGGCTGAAGGAACAGAGGTCGTCCTGAAATCCGGGGGTACTATCCTTGTTCCCGACGGCACGCAGGATACGCTTACTATGTCCCTTGCAACACAGGGATATCCCAAGAGCAACCTTACATATGATCTTTACACCTCCAATGTGGGCATGTTTACCACCGAATCGGAGAAAAAGACCTACGAGCGTATGGCTCTGGAGTCCCGTCTGTCCGCTATCGTCGGCAGCTGCGAGGGTATACAGAAGGCTGTTGTAACACTTTCTATCCCCGAGAGAAAGAATACGGTAATTGAGGCATACCAGCTCAATCCGTCGGCTTCGGTAGTTGTATATCCCGAGAAGAATACAGTGCTTACCAACGATCAGATCGAGGGTATCACCCATATTGTGCAGATGTCCTATGCGGGACTGACTCCCGAGAATATTTCCATTACGGACAACTACGGCACTCTCCTTATCGCAGGCGAGGAAAATGTAGATGTTATCGCACAGGAAACAAGAAAGCTGAAATTCAAGACAGATCTTGAAACTCAGATCCGACAGAAGATCGAGAGCCTGCTTGTCAATGCATACGGCGAGGACGGATTCTCCGCTGCCGTAAACATGGTGCTGAACTTTGACGCTAAGGTATCGGAGGATACACGTTATACCCCTTCCACAGATGACGGACGAGGAATGCTCCAACATGCCGACGGTTCGGACGCATCGGGAACCGAGGTCGTAGACGGCGGTGTTGTAGGCGTTGAGGTAAATGCCGATGATACATTCCCTACAGGTGATACCAACGGCGGCGGCAACTGGACAGAGAATTCCTTCTCCAACACCTACCTTGTCAATACATATAAGGAGCAGGTGGAAAAGGAAGGCTACACCATTGACGGACTTTCCGTTTCCGTTATCATCTATACCGACTATCTTCCCGAATCCACACGTCAGGAGCTTGTTAATCTGGTAGCAAACGCCGCAACGGTAAGACCCGAGGTCGCAAACGACGTTGTTACCGTTACAAATCTGCCTAAATACGAAGATGTTATCGCTGCTGAAGCCGAAACCAAGTATCTCTTTGGTCTCTCACTCAGCCAGCTGGTCATCCTGGGAGCTATTCTCCTCGGCATACTGCTTATACTCATACTGGTTCTTGTTTCCCTTACAAGCAAGGCGAAGAAGAAGAGAAAGAAGTTCGAGAGCACTATCCTGGAGGCACAGGGCTACAAGGAGGGCGAGGAGCTTACAGACAGCTTCTTCGTTCTCGGAGGAGATGCGGAAAATCCCGCAGACGATACTCCGAGCCTTCTCGGTGCAAACCCGATAGATTCCAAGGAGGCTATTATCAGGAAGGAGCTTACGGAATTCTCACATTTCAGTCCCGATATCGTGGCTCAGCTCCTTCGTGTATGGCTTAAGGAAGAATGACCCAACACCGAATTGATATTAAGAAAGGACGGCTCATGCAATGAGTGACCTTATCGAGCTTACCCCAAAACAGAAGGCTGCAGTAGTTATCACCGCACTGGGATCGGATAACGCTGCAGATGTATATAAGCATCTCCAGAATGACGAGATAGAGACACTGACTCTTGAGGTCTCAAGCCTGCCCTATCTGGATGCAAACACCGTAGACGGCGTTCTTAACGAATTCTACGAGCTTTGTCTGACCCAGAAGGTCATTACAGATGGCGGTGTGGATTACGCAAAGGACGTTCTGGAAAAGGCATTCGGTGCGGAAACTGCAAAGATGCTCATGGAAAAGATCACACGCACCATGCAGTCCAAGGCTTTCGAGTTCGTCAGAAAATCCGATTACAAGAACCTTCTTGCTATCGTTCAGAACGAGTACCCTCAGACTATCGCTCTTATCCTTTCCTATGCAAACGCAGATCAGGCTTCAGCCGTTCTCAGCGAGCTGCCTAAGGAGAAGCGTGTTGAGGTAATCGAGAGGATCGCAAAGATGGATTCTGCTTCTCCCGATACTGTCAAGGCTATCGAAGCTACTCTGGAGAGGAAGTTTGCTTCCGTTGTTTCCCTCAATACCACCGAGGTGGGCGGTATCAACTGCGTTGCCGATATCCTTAACAAGGTTGACCGTTCCACAGAGAAGTACATATTCGACGAGCTTTCTGTCAGGGATCCTTCTCTGGTAGAAGAGATAAAGAAAAAGATGTTCGTATTCGAGGATATTCTCGGTCTGGATTCCATGTCCATCCAGAGATTTATCAGAGAGTGCGAGACCAAGGACCTTGCAGTTGCGATCAAGGGTTCCAACGAGGAGGTCGCTGCAGCGTTGTACGCAAACATGCCTCAGCGTATGCAGGAGTCCATTCAGCAGGAGATCGAGTATCTGCATAATATACGTATGCGTGATGTTGAAGAGGCTCAGCAGAGGATCGTTGGTATCATCCGTCATCTTGAAGAAGAGGGCGAGATCGTTATCGGTAAGGGCGGAGATGATGAGATAATTGCTTAAAATCGTTAAATCCCGTGTATATAATTACGACAGCATGAATCCTGCTGTTATTGGCAAGCGTGAAACGGACCCTATCCCCGAGGAGATGGACGCAGAGCCTATGACCGTCCTGGATGAGGCTGCTCTTGCTGCCGAAGCCGAAAGGATAAGGCAGGAGGAAGAAAAAAAGCGTATCGAGGAGGAGATCAGCCGACGTGTAAGAGATATCGAGGGATATCGCAGAGCGGAGACGGAGGCGGAGCGGAAAAGGATCCTTACCTCTGCTGCCGAAGAGGCTGACAGACTTATCGATGACGCAAAGGACCGAACCAGGACTGCTTTGGAAGCTGCTGCACAGGAGTGTGAGCGGCTGAAGGAGGAGGCTCGTGAGGAGGGCTATTCCGCAGGATTTGAAGCGGGCAAGTCCGAAGCTATGGCTCAGTGCGAGAAATATCTTGAGGCTGCGGCAAGGTTCATGGGGGAGATAAACTCCCGCAAGGAGGCTTATTACATATCTCATGAATACGAGCTGTGTGAGACCGTTATGGCAATGGTCAGGAAGATCACTCTTTCCGAGATACGCACCGATCCCGATATTATTGCTAAGATCGCAGCTGCTGCAGCCAAGGGCTTCCGCAACTCCGATTACATAAAAATTTCACTCTGTCAGGGTGAGGCATCAAAGGAATTCGTTACGGACGCTGAGTTTGTGAAGTCGATCATTCCTTTCATCCCTGAGATAGAGGTGGAGGAGCTGAGTCCCGAGGATGTTCCTCAGGGAACTATCGTTATCGATAACGGCTCTGAGATAATAGATGCATCTATCCCGACGCAGCTGGATTTCCTCAGAGAGATCGTGAGAAATGCATCGGGAGCGGGAAATGATGCTCCTGAGAGCACTGAAAAAAGCTCCGAGGAAAATGCTCCCGCTGCAAAAGCAAAGAGATCCTCCGCGAAGAAGAATACGGATGAGGAATTTGCCGAGACAGAGCAGCTGACGTTCTGAAAAAGGGTGTTTTGATGGATTTTACCGCAGTCAGAAATGCCGTGAGACAGGCGGAGCTTTACCGCAGTCAGGGCAAAATTGAAAAGATAATCGGAATGACCATAGAAGCATCCGGTCCTCTCTGCAACATCGGCGATGTTTGCCGTGTGTATAAAAAGGGCAGAGACGGGGAGTTCATTTACGGTGAGGTTGTGGGCTTCAATCATGGAAAGGTCATGCTGATGCCATATACCGATATTGAGGGTATAGGACCCGGTTCGGTGGTTGACAACACCGGTGATAAGCTCAAGGTGGGAGTGGGCGAATGCCTTATCGGACGGGTCATCAATGCTATCGGTGAGCCTATCGACGGCAAAGGTCCTGTCAAGACTCTTGAAACATACTCCATTGCGGGAGAGCCTGTAAATCCCCTTACACGTCCCGCTATCAAGGAAATAATTCCCTTCGGCGTCAAGGCTATCGACGGTCTGCTGACCATCGGCAGGGGACAGCGTATGGGTATCTTCGCAGGCTCAGGCGTTGGTAAATCAACACTCCTTGGTATGATAGCAAGAGAGGTTGAGGCGGATATCAACGTTATTGCTCTGGTAGGTGAACGAGGACGAGAGGTACTTGAATTCATCCAGCGAGATCTGGGACCACGGGGAATGGCACGTTCTGTTCTTGTGGTGGCTACCTCCGATCAGCCCTCCATGATGAGAAACAAATGCCCTATGACCGCCACTGCCATTGCAGAATATTTCAAGGACAGGGGAAAGAACGTCCTGCTGATGATGGATTCTCTCACACGTTATGCTATGGCACAGCGAGAGATCGGTCTTGCCACAGGCGAGGCACCTATCGCAAGAGGCTATACCCCTTCCATATATACCGCAATGCCCAAGCTCCTTGAGCGTGCGGGAAACTTTGAAAACGGCTCCATTACAGGTATTTACACCGTTCTTGTAGAGGGTGATGATACCAATGAGCCTATCTCCGATACCGTAAGAGGTATCATTGACGGACATATCATTCTGTCACGCAAGGTCGCGGCGAGAAACCATTATCCCGCTATCGAGGTGTTGGATTCGGTATCACGTCTTATGTCAGAGATAGCCACCAAGGAGCACAGGGAGGCGGCTGCAAAAATGCGTAACCTCCTTTCCACATATTACGCTAACTACGATCTGGTCTCTATCGGTGCTTACAAAAAGGGTACAAATCATGCTCTCGATGAGGCACTGAGAAAGATCGACCGAGTAAATGCTTTCCTGCAGCAGTCTACCGATGAGGCGTTCAGCTTCGATGACACGGTACGGATGCTGAATGAAGCGATAAAGTAACCGAGCCATTTTCCCGAGGTGAAGCTCAATGAAAAAATTCCGTTTTTCCCTTGACAAGCTCCTTGATTACAAGGACCAGATACTTGACAGGGAAAAAAACGAGCTTGCTGCTCTTAACGGTCAGCGTGCTCAGGCTTATGCCGACAAGGAGGAGCTGGAAAATAAGCTCCGTCAGGCACAGGAGGATTTCAATGAACGTGCCGCAAAGGGCATATCCGCTATGGAAATGACCCTTTTTACGGGTTATCACAAAAGTCTCCGTCTCCAGATAGAGGAAGCTCAGGTGAATATCCAACAGCTTGAAGCTGCTGTTGAAAGACAGACAGGTGTTGTTACCGAAGCGTCCAAGGAGGTAAGCTCCCTGGAGAAGCTGGAGGAAAAGCAGAGGGCTGATTACAATTTCATGGTCGCTAAGGCTGACGAGCAATTCATTGAGGAATTCGTGAATTCCGCTGCGGTCAGAGCGGCACAGCAGTAGCTTTATTAATGGTCAATACCGCATGGACGGCTGTTTTCTTCTGCACGGACGGACAGGCGGATGACATATACATCTTAATTAAAAGGAGGTGTGGTAAAATGGGCGATGTTATGGCTTCGGTCACAGCGGCAGCTATGCTGAGAACAGCAGTTCAGGCAGGCGGCAGTCAGACAGAGGCTATAGGTACGAATGAGGAAGCCAGCTTCAGCAACGTGCTTAAAAACGCATTTGCTTCGGACACGTCTGCGGAGATCACTCAGGAGACTGATATTGCAGCAGCTCCCGAGATGACGGACACAGCTCCCGAAGCTCCCGAGGTCACAGATGTTGTCATCACCGAAGATGGCAAAAATGCATTCCTTTCCACCCTTGTACAGTATATTGCAGCGGACAAGGGTCAGTCGGTTTCGGCTGATATCAGTTCTCTTCTGAAAAGCGATATCTGGAAGGACGTTGGGACGGAGGAGATCAAAGCCTTCGGACAGCTTGCGGATGCTCTTGCATCGGGTGAGGATATTCCCCCGGAGACAGCTGCGATCTTCAAGGACATTTTCTCCGATGAGGATGAAGAAATGTCCCTTAAGGATGTTCTGGACAGTCTGATAAAGCTCCCTGTTTCATCCGGCAAGAAGGATGACAAGGATAATGCATCCGACAGCACTGATGATACGGACAGTGATCTTTTCCTTATGCTTGCATATGCAAATCAGATGAATCCCTGCTTCAGGGATATGGTCTCCCGGGTCACGGTTCCCGAAGCCGAGACTGAGATATCAATTCAGGCTGTAGATGCCGGATACACTGCAGATGCTGTTCCCGATACAGAGGGAATGACTGCGGAGATGCTTACTGAAGCTGATATTTCTGCATCAGACGATCCCACAGCGGACATTACGGCAGGTACAGACGAGAATACTCTCAGGGAATTCTGCTGTGAATTTGCAGAGGCTGTAAGGAATGAATACCCGGAAGAGACAGATGCAGCTGACTATACCGATCATACCGGTGCAGCAACTCAGCTTCATGAGGAAGGCATTGTCACTGCAGATGATGAAACTGCGGAGTTTCCTGAGGCTAAAGCGGCAGCAGGGACAGATGCTCCCGAGATCCGATATGCTCCCGTCACGGATAAGGCTGGTATTGCAGCGGATAATGTGATAGTAGCGGATAAAGGACCCGATGGATTCAGCATGGACTTTGTTTCGAGAATGTCAAAGCGTATCAGTGTTCCTCAGATGGATGAGGGTGAGCTTTCATTCAGTGAAATAGGCGGATTCAGCGTTGCACAGGCTCTTGCTCCCGAGGCTCCTTCACAGGAGGTCATGGAAAATGATGCTCCTATGGGTGAGATCCCCCGTTACTATGAAGCAGATGAGCAGATAATCGAAAAGATCCGTATGTCCCATGTCTTTGACGACAGTGCAAACGGAACTAAGGAGATCACAATGAAGCTTGATCCCGAGGAGCTGGGCAGGCTGGATATCAGGATCACACGTACCGATAAGGGTGTTGATATCTCCTTTGCTGCGGAATCATCCGAAGCAGCAAAGCTTATCGCTGACAAGTCGGCAGTTCTTGCAGACGCACTTGCATCAAGAGGCGTGAAGCTCAGGGAGATGGTCGTGACCGATCAGATCGTTACATCAGAATCAAAGGGTACCGATCTGGAGTTCAGAAACGACGGTCATCAGAATCCTTATCCCGAAACAGGATCCGGTCAGGGACACAGCAGACATTTTACTTTCTCCGACTCGGGCAGCTTGGTTTCCGACATCAGGGAAGCGGCTGACGATGAAACGGAGAGCAAAGCGATCTATCACAAGGAGGCGAAGTTATGGGCAACGGCATAAATGATCTTTCTGCCGAAGGGCTTACCCAAAGGATCTATTCCAAGTATAACACGGATATCATCAATACAAATGTGTCTGCGGATGAGACATCGGCTTACATGGATTTTGAGGGATATCTCAAGCTTCTTACAGCACAGATGTCAAATCAGGATTTCAACGATCCTATGAGTGATTCCGAATTTATTCAGCAGATGGCATCCTATTCCATGATGGAGGCTATCAAGGAGCTTACTACTCAGACAGCTGTAAGCTATTCTTCTTCACTTATCGGCAAGGCAGTTACCGTAAACGACGCAACGGGCACAGATACAGGCATTGTTGAGGCTGTAACTATCTCCAACGGCGAAGCTAAGATACTGGTAAACGGAACACAGTATTCCACAAGCGCTATCACAGATGTTGTTGACGGCGATCTGTACAAGCAGCTCTCAAGCCTTGTAGGCTGCACAGCTGAGATCAAGGACGGCGAAGGTGTTGTAACAGGCGAGATCACCAATATATACATCTCTCAGGGCAACGGCTATATTGTTCTTGACAAGAGCAATGTGTATCCTCTTTCAGCTATCCAGAATATCGTTTCCGGCGAAGAGGAAGCTGCAGAGGGTGAGGATACAGACGAAGAAGCCGGATCTTCCGAGGACGCAGCGGCTTCTGCAGAGGTGGATACTTCCGACGCAGCCTATTCTCCTGCAGACAGCGAGGACGAGGACGGTATCACTCTCAAGGCAAATGCGGCTTATGACAGCATTGCAGGTTTGCTGGATGCCGGATATAAGAAGGCTGTAGTAGCAAATTACATTGACCCCGAGATACATACTGCAACAGCAGCCGGCTCAACAGCAGGTGCAGGTATTTATTCATCTACAAATGCAGTTCAGTCAGATGCACAAGCAGGTATTTACGGCGATTACGGCAGCATTAGCGAAAGCAATGCAGCAAGCAAGTACGAAACATACAATAATTCAAAGGTACCCGAACCCTACCTCAAGCTGAATTCGGTGGAAAGCTCAGGATATATTTATTCCGAGGAAAAAAGCTCCGAGGCTCGTTCCTTTGACAGAAACGGCGAGGAATGGGGCGTTACTACTGTAAGCAGCTCTCAGGCTAAGTACAAGATGAATTCTCTGGAAAAGTTTGATGATTACGCATCCACAACTTCTCAGTTCCCCTCAAGCAGCAGAGCATTTGCCGATGAATATGTTGCAGAGGCAGCATATGCTGATTATGTAGGAACTGATATGCTGGACATCCGCTATATCAGAAATACGGATATCACAAAGCGTATCGACACATCCTCTATCCTCGGTTACTCCAGAAAGGGAAAGCCATTTACCGAAATAGGCTTCTCGGGAAAGGGAAGACTTGGTGAGGTCGTTACCTGGGCGGACGGTACTCAGAGAGTTGAGATAATCGGTGAAAATTCATCTACTTATCTCACAACATCCGGTAATTATACTCTGGACGAGATCTGCAACTTTAATGCAGAACCCGGTTCACTGGCAGGAAAGCTTACTCCCTTTGAGACAGCTATCCGTTACTGGTCAAGAGAGTACACTCAGCAGGAACGTGAGGAAATGGCAAGCTTTGAGGCATATGTACTGGAACTGGCAAAAAACTATCCGTTTAGTTAATTCAAGGAGTGACGCAGTATGCTTATCAGCGAATATTTACAGATGAGAATGAACGTTGGTTCAGCACTGCCGTCTGCACAGGATCAGATAGTCAGAGATCCTATCGAACAGGGAAAAACAGGTGAAAGCCCCTTTGAACAGGAGCTGAAAAGCAGGCTTGCCGCATCCTCCGATACTGCAGCTGTCCAGGCTAAGCTTTATTCGCCTACAACAGCAGAGCAGCTGGAGGTCATGACAGGCATCAATTTCTCACGTCATGCTGTGGACAGGATAAACGAACGCAATATCGACGTTTACTCCGATGACAGGCTCACAAGGCTCACAAAAGGCGTGGAGCTTGCTGAAAGCAAGGGCTCCGATGATACCCTTGTTATCGTGGATTCAACGGCTTTCGTTGTCAGCGTTAAGAACAATAAGGTCATTACCGCAGTCAACGCACAGGATCTTCAGGGCAATGTTTTTACCAACATTGATTCAACAGTTATAATTTGATAAAATCTATTCATATACGGACAGAGTGAAAAAACGGCTCGGACCGCTTGCGGAAAGTCTTTTCTCCCGACTGACAGACGGAGAAGCATTTCACCTCTGCCCAACATTATCAGGAGTGTGAATTCGTAAAATGGTTAGATCACTTTATTCAGGTGTTGCAGGTCTTACCTCTCACCAGACAAGAATGGACGTTATCGGTAACAATATCGCTAACGTTAATACATATGGCTTCAAGGCTTCACGTACTTCCTTTGCCGATATCTACTATCAGGCAAAGAGAAATGAAACAGGAGGCAGCGCTACATTTGCCGGAAATAACCCCTCAACTGTAGGCTACGGCGTTCAGGTGGCTTCTATCGACAAGGATATGTCAATGTCCTCCTTCCAGAACACAGGAAGAACTCTTGACCTTGCTATTGCAGGCGACGGTTTCTTCATCTGCGGTACTCTGGACAGAAACGCTCAGGTCAACGGCGTTACATATACCAGAATGGGCAACTTCGGCATCGACTCCAACGGTAACCTTGTAAATGCTCAGAACGAGTTCATCCTCGGTACAAGAAACAAGGAGAGAACCTACGGCGGTACATATTCATCTGTAGAAATGAACGATACAGACCCCGCAGACAAGCCTAATGAGCTGGATACTCTTAACATAAACAAGCTTATCTGGGACGCTTACAAGCCTGAATGCGAGATAGACTACGACGAGGTTGAAAGTGTGTACAAGACAGGTACTCCCACTATTTTCAGTGACAGAGACCCCTATGACACTACACGCACTATCGCTTATGCCCCCATTAATAATGCTGCTCCTGCTGCATTTGCCGATGACCGTATGACAGATTATGTTCTGCCCAACGGTACAACAGGTGCTCAGGTCGCTACCGACTTTGTACTTTACAGCGTAAACGGCAGATACGTTAATGCTCAGGGTGTTGAATACGACCCCAAGACAGGTTATTTCCTTGATGAGGACGGTAACTACTACCAGTACAATGCTGTTACAGACAAGGACGCTAACGGCGTTGTTACAAAGACATATACCTATGCTCTTGTTACAGGCGTTGACCCCAATACTCCCTTCTCCGGCACCGTAAGCACCAATGCATGGGAGATCTATACATATGACAAGAACTCCGATACATTCAGAACAACAGACCAGACAAACAATACTATTTATGCGGATATGACTGACGGCTCCCTTAAATACTCCGACCTTGACGCCTTTACTATCGGTGCTGACGGTATCATCACTGCTCAGTACGCAAGCACAATGAAGTCCCTTGCACGTATCGAAGTCGCAACCTTCGATAACGTTGAGGGTCTCAGAGAAGCAGGAGATACAGAGTTCATCCAGACAACCGCTTCCGGCGAGGCAAACATTAAGCGTCCCGGTGATTCAGGTGCAGGTGAGGTACAGTCCTCCAAGCTGGAAATGTCCAATGTAAACCTTGCAGGTGAATTCTCCGATATGATCGTTACACAGAGAGGCTTCCAGGCTAACGCTCGTATCATCACAACATCCGACTCAATGCTTGAGGAGCTTGTAAATCTTAAGAGATAATTTTTTTCCATAATGGCTCATCCGCAGGGCAGCTGTCCTGCGGTGGGCTGATTAATCTGGGAGGCTTTCGGTTTGATAAAGCTTACACGTCTTAACGGCACAACAATTCTTGTAAATGAAAATTTTATCGAGACCGCTGAGGAGGCTCCCGACACAGTGGTCACTATGCAGAACGGACACAGATATTTCGTTGCGGAATCCGTTGACGAGATCTGCAGCAGAATAATTGAATTTGAAAAAAAGCTGAAATGATGCAGCTGATATATAACACATAATAATCAGAAGGGTTGAGATCAATAATGAATATAGCCTGGATCGTGGGATTCGTAATAGCAGTAGGTATGACCGTTTACGGAATGGTCTCCGGCGGTGAGATCGGATGGTTCGTTGATGTTCCCTCACTTGCCATCGTTGTAGGCGGTACTATCGGTGCGGTCATCGCAAACTATCCTCTCAGCACCATCAAGAAGATCGGCACGCTGATAAAGATCGCTGTCAAGCCTCCGAAGTATGACCCCGAGGAATACATAAACATGATGGTGGATTACTGCAAAACTGCCCGCCAGAAGGGTATCCTTGCACTTGAAGAACAGGCAAATGCCTGCACCGATCAGTTTACCAAGTCTGCTCTTATGCTTATCGTTGACGCTAACGATTCCGAAAAGGTAAAGTCCATGCTGGATGATTCCATCAACTTTATGTGTGATCGTCACGATGCCAACGGAGCTATTTTCGCAAGAGCTTCTGGTGTTGCTCCTGCCTTCGGTATGATCGGTACGCTCTGCGGACTTATCGGTATGCTCAAGCAGATGGACCCTACAGACCCTAATTCCGCAGCAAGCCTTGGCGGTGCCATGTCAACCGCTCTTGTTACCACATTCTACGGAAGTATCATGGCTCACATTATCTTTACCCCTATAGGCAACCAGCTTAGCTATATTCATAACAGCGAGATACTCTGCCTCCAGATCATTGAGGAGGGTACACTGGCTATCATTTCCGGTGCTAACCCCCGTTATGTTGAGGAAAAGCTCCGCATGATGCTTCCCATGAACACCAAGTCCAAGGGCAAGGGTAAGGCTGCTTCTGAGTAATACTGCCTTATTTAGGCAGAATTTATATCCAAATAATGCTTTTTAGGGCATTATGTACAGTTTTTACAAAGATTTAGCTGAAATTTTTCAGTCGGATTTGTAAATATATTTTGAATAACAGTAGAAATATGAAATCATTTGTGATATAATTAATCTATATAAACTCTGATCATGTGCGGGTTTATATGCTCTGAAAGGGTGAGACACATTGGCAAGAAGGAAAAAAGCTGCCGTTGAGGGTGCCAACTGGATGGATACATACGGCGACCTTGTTACGCTGCTGCTTTGTTTCTTTGTTCTGCTTTATGCTATGTCCACAATGGATGAAAGCAAATGGCAGTATATCGCACAGGCGTTTGCAGGAGGAAAGGGCGAGATCATTAACGTTGTTGTTACCGAAGAACCCAATCCCGAAAACGATCCCACTGCCGTGTACGTGGATGAAAGTGAACAGGATAATTCTCAGGAAATAGATTTCGACGATTTTTATATGTATCTCAATGAAGCGGTCAAAACTGCGGGACTTGAGGACAGCGTAAGCGTTGAGATGGCGGATACAGGCGTCTATATGAAATTCCGTGACAGCGTGTTCTTTGCGGGAGACTCCGATGTTCTTCTTGAAGAGGGTCAGTTCATCCTTGATGTTATCTGCGACGGCATAAGAGCGGTGGATAAGCACGTTCTCGCTATAAAGGTCAACGGACATACTGCTAAGAGCAGCGGCTCCGGTGCCAATGAGTGGGAGCTTTCCTCAGGAAGAGCAGACGCAGTTATCAACTTCATGCTTGGACTGGACTGCTGCGACCCCGCTAAGTTCTCCTCTGCGGGCTACGGAAAATACAGACCTATCAGCGACAATGATTCCGAAGAAGGCAAGCGTCAGAACAGACGTGTTGAGATAGTATTTATCAGAAATGACGTTGATTTTGACGATCCTAAGGTAGTTTCCGAGCTTCTGGAGTTGGAATTCGGTCAGAATTTCGCAAGCATTTCCAACGCAGACGGCGAAGTTGTGAAGGACGAAAATGATGCCGGGGAGGAACCCGAAGAGACCCCCTCCGAGGATTATCTTACAAAATCAGATTATATCCATCAGAAGGCTGATTCTGCAGGATCGGCACAGGTGGTGACTGCGGAATAGTATCTGTCGTTTTATACAGCTTATGAATAGAAGGTGTACATATTGGCTGACGTTCTGACCCAAAAACAGATCGATGAGCTGCTTAACAGCTTCAGCACTCAGGGCGACAAGGCCTTTGAGGAGATCGAAGAACAAAGCAGCGATAAAAAAATCAAAAACTATGACTTTAAAACTCCGAAGAAGTTTACTAAGGAGCAGCTGAAGGTCATAGAAAGTATTTTCGAGAACTATTCACGAGTATTGTCATCCTATCTTACGGGACTTATGCGGCTTTACTGCCGTGTTGAGGTCATGCAGATCGAGGAACAGCGTTACTATGAATTCAACAACGCCCTTCCCGACTATGTTATGATGTCTCTCGTAAACATGGGGATCAATGATGAGGATATCCTGGAAACTGTATGCATCATGCAGCTTTCAAATCCCATTGCCTTTACGATCATGGACAGGCTTATGGGCGGACATGGAGCTTATTCCGAAGTAAACCGTGATTTTACCGAGATCGAGGTCAGCCTTATGACCGATGTTCTTGTAAAAATGGCTTCTTCCCTGGAGGGTCCCTGGGGGCAGTACATTGATCTTAATCCTACCCTGGCAAACATTGAAACGAATTCAAGAGTTATGCAGCTTATTCCTCCCGATGAGGTAATTATTCTTGTAACTCTCGAAATAGAGATCAAGGATGTTAAGAACACCATGTCGATATGCATCCCCGCTATGAACCTTGAATCTATCATGGCGAAATTCGACGACAAGTGGCAAAGAACGACAAAGCGTATGGATCCCCGTAAGGAAAACGAGCGAAGGGAAACTATCATGAATACCCTCAGCAATTCCACGCTTTCCGTAGATGCGATACTCTGCGAAACACAGGTCGATATCTATGACATTCTTACACTTCAGGTTGACGACATTATCCCCCTTAATGTTCCCATTGACACAAACGTTGCAGTCAAGATCGGACCCAATATCTGGTTTGATGGAAAACTGGGTGTTGTCAACAACCGGAAGGCTATAAAGATAGATAATATATACAAAGAATTGAGGTAAGGAGAATGAGCGACGAAAGCGTTGTAATTGAAGGCTTTGGTGACGCTGAAAAAGACGCCATAGGCGAGATCATGAACATTACGATGGGTTCAGCTGCAACAGCTGTTTCCAATATGCTCAGTGCTAAGGTGTGGATCACTACTCCGACAGTAAGCGTCGTAAAAGCAAGCGAGCTTGTATATCCCGAGCTTGAACCTTCTGTACACGTTAAGATCGAATACATTCAGGGTGTGTTCGGACAGAATGTTCTCGTGCTCAAACAGGAGGATGTTCAGCTGATCCTTTGTCAGCTTATGGGCATGCCCCTGGAGGTCACAGATGACTTCGAGTTTGACGAGATGAATATTTCGGCAGTGTGCGAAGTTATGAACCAGATGATGGGTTCATCTGCTACGGCTCTCAGCGAGCTTATCAATACCCCTATTGATATTTCAACTCCACAGGCTGTTGTGAATAATGACGACAGCGACGCAAAATCCCCCTATGATATTGATCCCGATGATTACTGCTGTATGGTCA
This sequence comes from Huintestinicola sp., assembly GCA_051882495.1. Lineage (GTDB taxonomy): Bacteria > Bacillota > Clostridia > Oscillospirales > Ruminococcaceae > Huintestinicola. The sequence continues at coordinate 25,208 of JBJERX010000020.1, forward strand.
AGTTCAAGCTTACCATTGACGGCGTTATCAATTCGGAGTTTATCTCAGTAATGACTATTGAGCTGGCTAAGGAAATGGCTAAAAAGATGATGTCCGCATTCTCTATGGACGAGCCTGAACCCGAGCCTGCTCCCGAAGGACCGGCATCCTCAGGCGGAACAATGAGCCAGGAGGAAATAAATGCTCTCCTCGGCGGACTTGGTTCTGCACCTTCACCCGCACCTATCCCCGAACCCTCTCTCTCCTCAGGCGGAGTGATGAGCCAGGACGAGATCAATGCACTTCTGAACGGAGTGGGAGATGTTCCTCCTTCTTCACCTGCACCGGCTCCCATGCCTTCACCCTCTCCTGCACCGGCTCCTGCTCCTCAGCAGCCATATGCTCAGGCTGTTCCCCAGCAGGGCGTGATGCCTCAGCAGGGTATGCCTCAGCAGAATATGATGCCCCAGCAGGGCATGATGCCGCAGTATATGGGATATCCTTCATACGGCTACTCCCCTGTGCCGATGCAGCCTGTTCAGAGAGGCTCGGCAGTAAATGTTCAGGCAGTCCAGCTGCAAAGCTTTGAGAATTATAACAGTAAGGAACTTAACGCAGATCAGAATGACAACCTGAAGCTCCTCATGAACGTTCCTCTGAACGTTACCGTTGAGATAGGCTCTGCCCAGAAGAAGGTCAAGGACATCCTTGATTTCTCACAGGGAACTATAATCGAGCTGGAGCGTCAGGCAGGTGCTCCTGTTGATGTTATCGTCAACGGTCATCTGATCGCAAAGGGCGATGTTGTTGTTATTGATGACAACTTCGCAGTCAGAATCACGGAGATAATCAAATCTAAGTTCTTAGATAATTTAGGTAAGGAGTAAATGAAAATGGATAAGAAAATTATGCTTGTTGATGACGCCGCATTCATGCGTATGATGATCAAGGATACTCTCACAAAGAATGGCTATACAAACATTATCGAAGCTGCTGACGGTGAGATCGCATGCAATACATATGCTGCTGAGAAGCCTGATCTTGTTATCATGGATATCACTATGCCCAATAAGACAGGCATAGAGGCTCTCCGTGACATCAAGGCTTCCGATGCAGGTGCAAAGATAGTAATGTGCTCAGCAATGGGTCAGGAGGCAATGGTAGTTGAGGCTATCAAGCTCGGTGCTCTCGACTTTATCGTAAAGCCCTTCAAGCCTGACAGGATCCTTGCAACCGTTCAGAAGATCATAGGCTGATACTGCATATGGCAGAGGTTTTACCCGTTTTATTTGCTCTGATCGGTGTTCTGGCTCTTATGCTGCTGGTGGTCTGGATAATGAAATGGATCACCGGTCGTTTCGGCGGTCAGAGGGGGATGGGGAGAGCTATCCGCATTTCCGACTGTATCAGTGTGGGACAGGATAAGACGATAATGGCTGTAAGAGCAGGAAACAAGAGCCTGCTCCTCGGTGTTACTTCGTCACAGATATCGCTTATCTGCGAGCTGGATGAGGCTGATATGGAGCTGATCGAGAAAAGCAAGCAGGCTTCTGCAGCTGATATGGCAGGAAGATCCTTTGCGGAATGTCTGAAATACAATATTCAGAAAAAGGGAGCGGATTTTATCCGTCCCGGCTGTACTGATGCCGATCCTTCACAGGACGGCGAGGAGGATTTTCATGAGAAAGGCTAAGCTTTCGGCAGCTGTAATATCCGCTGTTATGCTGTTTTCGTCGGCTGCCGGGTTTACTGCGTATGCTGCCGAGACTGCTGTTCCGGAGAATAATGGGGCAGTTTACAGCGAAATGACTCCTATGGAAACGGTCATTTCAAATGTGACCACATCCGTTCCTCAGGAGGAACAGACCACTGTTTCAACAACACAGACTCAGATAGAAGCGACCCTTCCCTACGATGAGCCTGTTACGGACGGCACGGATGATGATACCAATGCGATACTTGAAGCACTTGATTTAAACAACAGCACCACTACTCTTGACCTTGTGATACTGATAACAATCCTGTCACTGGCACCGTCTATTCTTGTAATGCTCACATGCTTTACGAGAATTATCATCTCATTCTCCCTGCTGAGAAATGCGATGGGTGTTCAGCAGACTCCTCCGAATCAGGTCATGATAGGTCTTGCTTTGTTTCTGACGCTTTTTATTATGTCGCCTGTTCTTGATGACATGAATGAGGTGGCATATGTTCCGTATAAAAACGGCGAGATCACTTCAGTTGAAGCTGTTCAGGCTGCTTCCGTACCCCTTAAGGAATGGATGCTCAGGAATACCTCCAATGATTCAATGGCATTCTTCATCAATCTTTCGGGTGAGGATTACTCATCGGTGGATGATGTGGAATTCGTTGAAAAGATCCCTTTCAGACTTGTTGCTCCAGCATTCATGCTCAGCGAAATAAAAATAGGCTTCCAGATCGGATTCCTGCTTTACATACCATTCCTTGTAATCGACATCGTTGTTTCAACGGTGCTTATGTCAATGGGTATGATGATGCTTCCCCCTGCAACGGTTTCTTTGCCGTTTAAGATAATGATGTTCGTGCTGGTTGACGGCTGGCAGCTTCTTGCCGGGTCGCTGGTATCGGGCTTCAATGTTTAGGAACCACAGAAAAAATAGCACGCATCTTGCTTGCAGATTTATTCAGTGCTTCCTTATTGATTTGAATTTATGAGACTGAGAAAGGAAGGTCAGGCAGATGACTGAGGATTCTGTCCTCCAGATACTGAAGGAAGCCATTTTCGTTGTTTTCAAGATCGCGGGTCCCCTGCTGATAATCAGTATGCTGGTAGGTCTTGTTATTGCTGTCTTTCAGGCAGCTACACAGGTCCATGAACAGACGCTGACCTTCGTTCCCAAGGCTCTTACCATAATTCTGCTGCTGCTGCTTATGGGTTCCTTTATGATAAACACCATCAGCGGATTCTGCGACAGCATATTTGACATGATAGTCAATATCAGTACGCAGACGGTTACGGGCTGAGGTGGTGCCAAGTGGATTTCTGGGAGGCACTGCTGGCGAATCTTGATATCAGTCTGCTGATATTTGCCCGTATGCTGGGCATATTCTCGTTTAACCCTATACTTTCCCGTAATAATATCCCTGTCATGGTGCGTGTGGGCATCTCTCTTATGCTTACCGCTATCCTTACAGCTGTCCTTGATTTTGATTATGCCGTAATGGACTGGAATACAGGCGTTTACGTCATGAATATCCTTAAGGAGCTGCTGATAGGTGTTATTCTGGGAGCAGTATGTGATATGTTTATCTTCAGCGTACAGATCGCGGGTGAGATCATGGATGCTCAGGCAGGTCTGGGCATGGCTAAGGTCTTTGACCCCTCTACCAAGATACAGATGTCTATTTTCGGCTCCATAATAAGCTTTATGATGTATCTGTACTTCTTTGCCACAAACTCGCATCTAACGCTTGTAAAGATATTTGTTGACTCCTATGAGGTCATTCCCATCGGCACGGGCTATATCAATGCTGATATTGGCTGGGCTGCTATTGAGATGTTCTCACAGGTGCTGGTGCTGGTTCTCAAGCTGGCTATGCCCGTTATTGCGGCTGAGCTAATTGTTGAGATATGCGTCGGACTCCTAATGAAAACCGTTCCCCAGATCCAGATCATGGTAGTTAATATCCAGCTGAAGGTAGTATTCGGATTCCTTATCCTGTATGCCATTGCTGCTCCAATTGCTGAATTTGTGGATAAGTACATAGATAATATGCTGAATTCCTGCAGGGATATACTTCCGCAGATCTTCGTCTGACCGTAATTCTGCAGGAACATATTACCCCGTCCTTAGAAAGGATGTGAGTGAAAATGGCAGAAAACGAAAACGGCGAAGAAAAAACCGAAAAAGCCACCAGTAAGAAACGCAAGGATGCCCGGAAAAAAGGGCAGGTCCTGAAAAGTCAGGATGTTGCGGCGGTGGTTTCCATATTTATTGTGTTCTTTGTTCTGAGGCTTACGGGTAAGCTTACATGGAATGTCCTCTCCGATACGATGGAGCGTTATCTTTCCATGGCAGGCAAGGGTATAGGAAGCATTGAGCAGGTAGGACCGAAAAGCGTTTATACCTCTGTAATGCTGGATCTGACCAAAACAAGTGCTGCTGCGGCGGGCATTGTGCTGGCGGCTTCAACTATCGTTGCTATTTTTGCTACGGGTATCCAGACAAAGTTCCTTATAACATTTGAGCGGATCAAATTCAAGCTCAGCAAGCTTAATCCCATAAACGGCATTAAAAGCAAGTTTTCTGTCAAGGCAATGTTTGAGATAGGTAAATCTCTGCTTAAGATGGTCGTGCTGGTGGCTGTTGTTTACGGACAGGTCAAAAAGCGTCTCCCCGAATTCATGCGGCTTATGTATATGGAGCCTGTGGAGGCTGTTCCGTACATCGCCAAGTCGGTATTCTCCATTGTTATGCTTGTAGCGGGTACATTTGTAGCCATTGCTGCTGTGGATTTTCTTTATCAGCGTTACTCCTTCGAGAAGGACCTCATGATGACCAAGCAGGAGGTCAAGGAGGAGTTCAAGCAGATGGAAGGTGACCCTCATATCAAGGGAAAGAGACGTTCCATTCAGCAGAAAATGGCTTATGCACGTATGATGCAGAACGTCAGCGAAGCAGATGTGGTCATAAGAAACCCTACTCACTTCGCTGTTGCTATAAAATATGATTCAGAGAAGAACACTGCTCCCGTTGTTGTGGCGAAGGGACAGGATATGGCTGCTCTCAGGATCGTTGACATTGCTGCGGAGCATAATGTTCCCAGCGTTGAAAACGTTCCGCTTGCAAGAGCTCTTTATGAAAAGGTCGAGATCGAACGTGAGATACCCCCCGAATTCTACCACTCGGTAGCGGAGGTGCTGGCATTCGTTTACGACCTGAAAAAAAAGCAGCCTCCTCTCGGAAACAGACAGCCTCAGTCGGGGGCTGCACGTACTCCCTTTAATTACTGACAGGTCTGTCTGCGTTACGCGGGCGGCAAACTGTAACTCGCTTCACGAAAGAAGGTTGGCAGAACCGAAGTGAACTTTTTAAAGAATCTTGTCAGCAGGAACTTTGTTACGGTATTCGTAATTCTTGCTGTGTTCCTTATTATCATTCCGCTTCCCACATGGCTGCTTGACCTGCTTTTTGCGGTCAACATTGCTCTTTCCGTATATATCCTTCTGACTACCATGTATATCAAGGAGTCCCTGGAATTTTCCATTTTTCCCTCTCTGCTCCTTATCACGACGGTGTTCAGACTGGGTCTTAACATCTCCTCCACTCGTTCTATCCTTTCAAACAAGGGATATGCAGGTGAGATCATTGCCGCATTCGGAAACTTCGTTATGGGAGGAAATGCGGTAGTCGGATTTATTGTATTCATACTTATAACCGTGGTTCAGATGGTGGTTATCACCAAGGGTGCGGAGCGAGTTGCTGAAGTAACTGCACGCTTTACTCTGGATGCTATGCCCGGTAAACAGATGGCTATTGACGCTGACCTTAATCAGGGTCTCATAGATGACCGGGAGGCTAAGAAGCGCCGTGAAAAGATACAGCGTGAATCCGATTTCTTCGGAGCTATGGACGGTGCTTCCAAGTTTGTTAAGGGAGACGCCACCTTCTCCATTGTTGCTGCAATAGTAAACCTGCTGGGCGGAGCTGTTATGGGTCTTGTCTTTGAAGGCATGGACTTCAATTCCGTCCTCTCTACGTATTCTATCGCAACGGTAGGCGACGGTCTATGTTCCCAGATACCATCCCTCCTTATCTCGGTGTCAATGGGTATGATCGTTACCCGTGCCGCTTCCGAGGAATCCCTTAACTCCGATGTTCTGCAGCAGTTCACCTCTCAGCCGAGAGTTCCAATGATCGCAGGCGGAGTTGTGATCGTAATGGGTCTTATACCCGGCTTCCCCACTCTTACCCTGTTTGCTATCGGTGCTGCTCTGGAGGGACTTGGCTTCATGCTCAGCCGTTCCCTTAAGGCGGAGGGCGATCTGGGTCACGAGGAAAACGTCAGGGAAATGCAGGAAAACAACGAAGCCATTTCCGAGATGGAATATTACAAGGATATCGACAATGTTTACAAGCTTCTTAACGTTGAGCCTATCGAGATGGAATTCGGCTATTCGCTGATACCTCTTGCCGATGAGGCTTCGGGAGGAACCTTTATAGAGCGTGTCGTTATCTTCCGCAAGCAGTTCGCAATGGATATGGGTATGGTTTTCCCCTCAATACGAATGCGGGATAACCAGCACATCAACCCCAATCAGTATGTTATCAAGATAAAGGGCGAGGAGATCGCTGTGGGTGAGATACTTATGGATCATTATCTTGCTCTTGACAGCGGCAATGTTACCCGTAAGGTGGACGGTATCGACACTATCGAGCCTGCCTTCAACATTCCGGCAAAGTGGATATCCGAGGAAAATAAGCTCAAGGCGGAGATAGCGGGATATACTCTAATCGATCCGACCTCTGTAATGATAACGCATCTTTCCGAGATCATCAAGAACCATGCTTTTGAGCTGCTTTCCCGTCAGGATGTCAAGACTATGCTTGATAAGCTCAAGGAAAGCAATCCCTCTGTTGTGGAGGATATCGTTCCCAATGTTGTTCCCGTGGCTTATCTCCAGAAGGAGCTTGCTCTGCTGCTTAAGGAGAATGTGCCTATCAGAGATCTCCAGACTATTCTGGAGACCCTTGCGGACAACCAGCACAACATGAAGGATATCGACATAACCAACGAATATGTCCGTCAGGCTCTTAAGAGAACCATTACAAGACGATTCTCCGATGCGGGTCAGATACGTGTTATCACTCTTGATACCGAGACCGAGAACAAGATCGTTCAGTCGGTGAAGAAATCCGAGCAGGGCTCTTATCTGGCTATGGATCCCGAGTCCATTCAGGCACTGATCGCATCACTGAACAATCAGATCGAGAAGATCAAGGATGTTGTTCCCTCTCCCATCGTGCTTACATCCCCTATTGTCAGGATATATTTCAAGAAGCTGGTAGATCAGTTCATTCCTAATGTAACGGTGCTTTCCTTCAGTGAGATAGATAACTCCGTTCAGATACAGGCGGTGGGCAATATCAGCATCTGATTTAAGGAGGTAACAAAACAGTGTCCTTACAGACAGGCGAACAGAACAGGAATGAAATTCCTGCAGAGGAGCTGTTTGAAAGCTACAGCCGTTCACATACAAGCTCGCTGCGAAATACCATCGTCATGCGATATATGCATATTGTCCGCTATGCAGTTATCTCCACACGTAATATGTATTCCAAGTTCGCTGATAAGGAAGACGTTACCAATGAGGCGGTCATTGCACTTATGAACGCAGTTGACAGCTTTGACCCGGAGAAAAATGCCAAATTTGAAACCTTTGCATCTATCAGGGTGCGGGGAGCTATCATAGATTATATACGCCGGATGGATTTTATCCCCAGAGGCGTAAGGCGGTTTGCCAAGGAATATGATGCAGCCTATTCTGAGCTGTATGCTTCTTTGGGCAGAGAGCCTGCTCAGGATGAGATCGCTCAGAAGCTGGGTATCACTACCGATAAGCTTGAGAGCAATTGTGCCCGTTCTGCTGCTGCTCAGACGCTTTCATTTGAAGAGCTTGTTTTCGGAGGCTTTGATATTTCCGATGATGAGGGAGCATATGAAGCCGAAAAAAAACTGGTCGCTGAGGAGCGGAGAGCTTGTCTTGCGGAGGCGATAAGCTCTCTTAAGGACAAGGAACGCACAGTCATCACACTTTACTATTACGAAAAGCTGAAATATTCCGAGATCGCAGAGGTCCTGGGGCTTTCGGAATCAAGAGTATGCCAGATACACGCAAAGGCAGTGGAAAAGCTCAGGGATCACATGAGCGAATACATGGAGAACTGATCGGAGGGAAAACAATGCTAAGAGGATATTACACATCAGCCAACGGTATCATCAATGAGGAACGTATCCTTAATGTTATAACAAACAATCTTGCAAACGCTAAAACAGCCGGCTACAAGACAGATACCGCTATACCTACTACCTTTGAGGATAAGCTGCTCCTGCTGAGAAACGGGGAAAGAAGCGAAACAGGTACTATCCGCTACAGAACTCTTGAAGAAACATACACGACCTTAGATCAGGGCACAATGGAGAATACCGACTCAAGGCTGGACTTTGCACCTATAGGTCCCGTTTATTTCAATATTCAGAGACGTACTACCGGCGAGGTGCTGCTGACCAGAAACGGTCAGTTCAATCTCGATGCGGAGGGTTATCTTTCTCTGGGAAGTGCGGGCAGAGTTATAGACGAAAACGGTGAGCCAATCCAGCTGGGTACTGCAGATTTTACAGTTACCGAGGACGGCGTCATTAATACGGAGGACGGCAGACAGTTCCGGCTTGCACTGACATTCATCAACGATACAGATGACGTGGAAAAGGTGGACAACAACCTTTTCAGGACATATGACGGAACGGGCTGGGGAAATATCCCCGAGGATCTTGTTTACCGCATCAGACAGGGCTGGTATGAGCGTTCCAATGTGGATATTGCCGATGAAATGACAAAGGCAATGGATGCAAATGCACTTTTCAGAGCAAATGCACAGGCACTTCAGATTATCAATGCGGTGAATCAGCAGGCTGTAAGCGAGCTTATGAAGATCAACTGACGGGAGTGAGATATAAATGGGAAGAATAGGATTTTTTACTGCTTCATCAGGTGTTATGTCATATCAGATCGGCATGGATGTTACAGCAAACAATATTGCTAACGTGAACACAAACGGCTTCAAGGCCTCCAGACCCTCCTTTGCCGACCTTATCTACACAAAGAGGAACAATAACATTGAGGAAGTCCAGACAGGTCACGGCATCAAGGTGGATAAGACCGACCTTATGTTTGAGCAGAGTATTATCAGACAGACAGAGAGAATGCTGGACTTCGCCGCTCTTGATGAGGGCTTCTTCGCTGTTGAAACTCCTCAGGGACTTACGGCTTACAAAAAGGACGGTGCTTTCTACATTACCGATATAGACGGTGAGGGCAATTATCAGCTCTGCGACGCATCGGGAAGCTTTGTACTGGATTATGAGGGCAACCGCATCAATATACCCATGGATGAGGACGGCGTTATCGACTATAATGCTCTTTATGATGCTGTGGGTGTATACAGATTTGAAAACCCCTACGGTCTCGATCAGTTCGGAGATAATTACTATACGGCTACTCAGTCCAGCGGAGATGCCGTTGCCGATGAAACGCTGAACAAGAAGCAGGGTTATCTTGAGGCTTCGGGAACGAACATTGCAAATGAAATGTCAAAGGTTATCGAATATCAGCGTGCGTTCCAGCTCAATGTAAACATGGTCAAGCTCCACGATGAGCTTACCAATATCATCAATTCTATCAGAAACTGATAGATTGCGAAAAAAACGCTATTTTGGGAAGGATGAAATTTTATGGCACTCAACCGGATGGAGCAGCTTAATTCAACGCATTTTGATGTGCTTCGTGAAATTGGAAATATAGGTCAGGGAAATGCGGCAAGTGCTCTTTCCGACATGCTTGGAAAGCCTATCGACATTTCCGTTCCGGATGTTAGTCTTCTGGATTTTTCGGAGACGGTGGAATATCTTGGAGGTCCGGAGAATCTTGTTATCGGCATGCTTGTGGGTCTGTCGGGGGACATTCAGGGAATGATGCTGTATGTACTTCAGGAGTCCTTTGCCAATCAGATGCTGATGTCCGTAATGGGCAAGCAGATAGAGCATCTCAGTCAGCTTGATGAAATGGATCTTTCCTTTATTCAGGAGATAGGCAACATACTTTCGGGATCATATGTAAATGCCATTTCCTCGCTTACGGGACTTACAATAGATATTTCGGTGCCTAACCTCACTATTGATATGGCCGGAGCGATACTTGCAGTACCTGCAGTTGAATTTGCACAGATCGGAGACAGAGTACTGTTTATCAATGACAACTTTATATTCGGCTCCGGTGAGGTCAAGAGTAATATGATCCTTATTCCTGAACTTAATTCTTTGGAAACGCTGTTTACAAGATTAGGGGTTGGTATATAATGGCTACGATCAATGTGGGAATTTCCGATCTGAATATTGCAAAGGACAATGATGTACTTGCTACATATGCACTTGGTTCATGTGTGGGAATATGCCTTTATGACGCTGAAGCCAAGATAGCGGGGCTTGCACACATCATGCTCCCATGGAGCAAGGAAGCTGCCAACCCTAATGACGGGTTGAGACGCTATGCAGATACGGGCATTACCGAGCTTATACAGAAGCTTTGCGGTGCCGGAGCCAAGCAGTACAGACTTACAGCAAAGATCGCAGGGGGAGCACAGATGTTCAAGACAAACTCTGCTGTATTCAACATAGGTGAAAGAAATGTTGAGGCTGTAAAAAAGGTTCTTGACACGTATCGTATTCCCATAATTGCTGAGGAAACGGGTCTGAATTACGGAAGAACGGTATTCTTCTACAGTGAGGATGGGATCATGGAGGTAAGGGCAGCTACCAAACCAACAAAAAGGGTATAAATAAACAGGCACCATAGCAGCGCTGTGGTGCCTGTTTATTTATCATGCTGTTCTTTGGCTATCTTCATTACTTCAACGTAGATGGCAGCAACTACCGAATACATTTCGGGGGGGATGCCCTGACCTACATCAAGCATAGTTAATACCGCTGCTGTGGAATCATCGCGATAAATCGGTACTCCGCTTTCATCGGCAAGAGATATGATACGCTCTGCTACCTGACCGTGGCCTGTAGCTACTACAACGGGACTGTAATCCTTGCCCGGGGTGTACTTCAGGGCAACGGCTGACTGCTTCTGCGGATGCTTGTTATCAGACTTTGACATTCAATCCGCTCCTTTGCTCATTAAGTCTGGGGAAGATCTGGTTCAGAGAACGCTTTACTCTGAGGGTATCAATAATTGAGTTGGCAATGCGGTAGCCGTTTTCCGATGCGATCTTTGGGATAAGCTTTGACATATCCCCGAATTTGTCGGTCTGACCGTCGGGACAAAGGAGCATTACACTAAGCTCCTTATCCTTTTCATATATCTCAAGCTCGAAATAGCCTGTATCCTCAATGTCGAAGCAGAGAAAGACATGGCTGCCGGAGGAGCTTCCCTCGGAGGAGCCCTTTCTGTTGTTTTTAACTCCGGAGGTTATCTCATCATCGGAGGGATCTATCCACATCTCTCCGAAGGCACGGATGCCGAATGCGTCAAGAGGGACGAACTGATGGATAAGAGGGGTAAATACTCCGGGGGCGGTAAGCATGGACTGGACCATATCGCTTTGCTTCATGCCTGTAAGATTCTGCAGGAAGCTGTTGTCGATATTTTTCGTGAGAAAGTCTGCAAGGATATCCATGGAGGTCTGTCCTGAGCAGGTGTTTTCCTTATTCGCTGCCATTTCTCCCAGGATAGTATTAAGTCCCTGTGCAAGGAGTATCTGCTTTTCGCTGTCGTCTATGTTATTGATTATGACGGAGAGACGTTCAATGAGATCATCAAGATTCCTTGTCCGGGTGAAATCATTCAGTATGCTGTCAAGAGCGTCACGCATTGCAGGAGTATTGGGAATCACCGAGCCAAGGGTTTTACGGACAGAGGGCAGTCCCTCACCGGGGTCAACCGTACTGAGGATACGGGTAAGTGAATCTCTGTCGATACGCTGTGCCATGTGCTTTGCACCTGCTGCAAGGAGCTTTGTCATTGAGACAAGGTGCTTATTGGATTCTGCAGTGGAACGGTCTATGAGGTTCATCTGCTTTTCCTCGGGGGTCAGCTTGGGATTATTCAGGATGTAGCTGTCAAAAAGCTTTTCAAGGGCTTCGGGGATATTTTTAGTTCCCGTAAGTGTTTCAAGCTCCGTAAGGAGCTTATCTATACCGCTTTCGGCGGTCTGTTCTCTTGACAGGCTGAGCAGGGGCACACCTTGGCTGATGTTTTCCGTTTCTTCCTTGGGCAATTCCAGGTTTTCGGACAGCTTTACAAGTGCATCAAAGCTTTCACGGAGGGATGAGGGGGAGCTGCTGTACCGGGACATATTATGTATTATAAGGGGAAGAAAATTCTTTGTTTCATCGCTGAGGAGAAGGCTTTTTTCGGTATAGCCTATGAGCTTTATCAGGGTGCTTTTCAGAGCATCATAGTTGCGTGGGGCATCGGGACCGGTCAATGCATCCGCTGCAGAGGCGAGCTCATCGGAAACTGCCTTGCTGGGAGCAAGCTCCCGTGAAAGATATCGGAAATTTGCCGAAAGTGAATTAAGTATCTCATTTTTAGATGATACATTTGCTGCCGCCTTGGCAAAATCCGTGAGGGCGGAGGTAAATTCGGGAGAATTTACCTGTGCGGAAAGATTTTTCAGTATGCTCCACAGCTTGTCGCCGAAAACCGTAATGCCCTTTTGCTGGTTCATCATATCTGCAGAGAGGCTCTCGGGGGACAGGACCACTTCATCCGCAAATTCTGTCAGCTTGCTGAGAAGCTCGGTATCACCGTTTTCCTTGAGAATGTTCAGTGTTTCATGGGAAATAAGCTCTCTTGCGGCATTAAGAGCCGAGGATGGGTCCTTGATGATCCCGAAGGTGCTTCGGGTGAGAGAGGCACCGCTGTCGTCCTTAAGATCCTGCTGCCCCTGTCCTTCGCTTCTGTCATTGGTTTTGACGACCTGAGCCTGATTACCAAGGTCAAATACCTGCCCTGTGGCATTCTGCTGCTGCATCTGCTGACGGTTCTGATTGTGGTTCATACCGTAGTCCTTCGGTGCGGCAGGTGTGGTTATCTGTATCAGATCTGCCAAAATGATCCCCCCTTGAAAAATGTGACTTGCAAAAAAAATGGAAATATGCTATAATGATCTATAGGAAAAGAATAACCTGTTATATTTAATGAAATACCGATTTGAAGTATGCTTTTTGGGCGGATTTTTCATGAAATTTCGGGTATTTGTTCAAAATTACCGAAAATTCCCGTGAAAATTTTTACCGCATATAACTATTATATTTCATTTTTTGCTTGTAGTAAAGAGTTTTTTATAGTATAATATAAAATAACGTATAAGATTATGTAAATTTTCAAAAGTATACTGCTTTTTTTGGTTATTTTTACGTTCCGAAAACCGAGATGCGTTCTCCGCACTGTCAGGGGCGGGTCTCGTTTATGATATAGATCAATATTAATTACAATCGCAGACGGGTATTCATAATCTGCCGTGCTGCGGAAAGGGTGAAATACAACATGGCTAAGTTTGAAGCAGGCATGGAATCAATGGTTGATATGTACATATTCGAGACTACTTCGCTCCTCGAACAGCTTGACCAGATCCTGATGAAAACCGAGAATGCAAACAGCTTCAGTGATGAGGATATCAATGAGATATTCCGCATAATGCATACCATCAAGGGTTCCTCCGCTATGATGGGGCTGGAGAATATGTCTCACCTCGCTCATGCGATCGAGGATATGTTCTATATTATCCGAGAGGACAAGCCCGTAATTTCTTCTATGAGTAAGCTTTATGAGCTGGTGTTCACCGCATCCGATCTTCTGAAGGCGGAGATCGAGCTGCTCCAGGATGACGAATACACGGCTACCGATTTTACAGCAAATATGAACGATATAAAGAGCTTTGCGGAAATGCTCAAGAACGGCGGCACTCCTGCGGAAGCTCCCGCAGCAGCAGCCGATAACAGTGCTTCCTCCGCTGCTGCCGATACAGACAGGATGATAACTGTGATCACAGACACAGGCAACAGCGATAACCTCACTACTGTCAAGGTTACCTTTGAGGATGACTGCAAGATGGAGAACCTCCGTGCTCTGCTTGTTATCAACAACATCAAGAACGAGTGTGCCACTCTTAAGTTTGAGCCCGAGGACATTGAGGATAACTCCGATACTGCGGCTTTCATCGTACAGAACGGCTTTATCATCAGATTTGCTCCCGCAAATACTACAGATGAGGATATTATCAGCCTTATAAGCAGCACACTGAATGTTAAGGACTGTCAGCTCATCTCAGCTCCCGGTCAGAATACCGAAGAGGTCCCTCTTTATACTCTTACCGAGATCAAGGTAACATTCGAGGAAGACTGCAAGATGGAGAATCTCCGTGCTCTCCTGGTTGTGAATACTGTAAAGGACTCCTGCCAGAGGATCGCTTACTATCCCGAGAATATCGAGAATGATTCCGGTGCATCCAAGATCATTGTTGAGCAGGGCTTCTCCCTTTACATCAATTCTGACGATGATGAGGGTCTGCTGGCTCTCGTTAAGGCATGCCCTAACGTTAAGGATGCTGTTATTGTCCGCAAGGGCGGCGAAAAGACTGAAGCAAAGGCAGAGGCTCCCGAACAGGCTGCTCCTGCCAAGGAAGCTGCACCTGCCGGATCCGCTCCTGCTCCCCAGGCAGCTCAGGCATCTGCACCCGCTCCCGCACCTGCCGCTCAGAAGGCTCCTGCGAAAGCGGCGGATAAGCCTTCCAGCTCCAAGCAGTCACTTATTTCCGTTAACCTTTACAAGCTTGACCAGCTCCTTGATATGGTTGGTGAGATCGTAATCACCGAGGCTATGGTCACATCCAACCCTGACCTGAAGGGTCTGAGACTGGATAATTTCCAGAAGGCTGCAAGACAGCTCAGAAAGCTCAATTCCGAGATGCAGGACATTGTAATGTCGATCCGAATGGTTCCTATATCCGGTGCTTTCAATAAGATGACACGTATCGTCCGTGATATGAAGGTAAAGCTCAACAAGGATGTTGACCTTATATTCGAGGGCGAAGAAACCGAAGTTGACAAGTCCATCATAGATAATCTGAACGATCCTCTTATGCACATGGTCCGTAACTCTATGGACCACGGTATTGAGGACAGCGTTGAGGAGAGAATCGCAAAGGGCAAGCCTGCAAAGGGTAAGATCACATTGTCCGCTTACTCCTCCTCCGGTGAGGTCGTTATCGTTATTTCCGATGACGGTGCAGGTATTGATATAGAAAAGGTTCTTAACAAGGCTGAAAAGAACGGACTCCTTACCAAGCCCAGACAGGATTATACCGATAAGGAAGTTATGAACATGATAATGCTTCCCGGCTTCTCCACTAACGAGCAGGTAACGGAGTATTCCGGACGAGGCGTTGGTATGGACGTTGTTGTCAAGAATCTTGAAAAGATCGGCGGAACTGTTTCCGTTGATTCCAAGTTCGGTGAGGGAACAAGCTTCATTATCAAGATACCCCTCTCTCTCTCGATCCTGGACGGTATGGATGTTTCCGTCGGAAAATCTATATTCACTATCCCCATAAGCTATATCAAGGAATCCTTCAAGCTCAGAGAAAAGCAGCTTATAAAGGATACGGACGGCAGAGAGATGATAATGGTTCGGGGCGAATGCTATCCTCTTATCAGACTTTATGAGCTTTATGATCTTGAGCCTGCAACTACAGATATTTACGAGGGTATCGTTATCCTGGTGGAGTCCGACGGCAGAAGTGCATGCATCCTTGCCGATGAGCTTATCGGTGAGCAGCAGGTCGTTGTAAAGCCCTTCTCGCCTATGCTCCTCAATTATAATGTTAAGCAGAACGGTATGACGGGCTGCTCCATTCTGGGCGACGGCTCAATTACCATTATCCTTGATATCAGCAACATCATTTCGGATTTCTGATATACTGAAAGGGAGGAACTGCTATGAACATCAGCGAAGAAACAAAGGATTTTTTAACACAGGGCGGCGAGCTTCTGCTGTTTACTATTGACGATATCATTTACGGTATCGAGATCATTTACGTTAATGAGATCATTGGCATTGAGCAGATCACGGTTGTTCCGAAGGTGCCTGATTACATTAAGGGCGTTATCAATATCCGAGGCAAGGTCGTGCCTGTTATCAGCATAAGAAAGCGTTTCGGCAAGGAGGAGATCCCTTACGACGAGCGTACCTGTATCATCGTTCTGGAATTTGAGGACGGCAATCAGGTGGGTATTATCGTTGACCGTGTCCGTGAGGTTGCTCAGGTCAAGGCTTCCGAGATATGTGCTACACCCAACTACAAGAATGTAAATGCTAACAGATATATCAAGAGTATTATTGAAAGCGGTGACGGAGTCAAGCTCCTGCTCAACTGCGAGCGTCTTGTAAACGACACTGAAAAGTAATTATTATATCCGGCTGCCGCAGAAATCGGGCAGTCGGTTATACTATAGCAATATAATTGCAGTTGATCCTGATATTATGAAGATGACCATTATCCCGAGGACAATTGATCATTTGCATCGGAAAAACTGTTGTGCAATAATTTCGGCAGGGAGAGATACAGCCGATGATGAAGCTGACCGATAATGATTTTCACCGCCTGGTTGACTACATGAAGTCCAACTATGGTATTAATCTTGAAAAAAAACGGGTGCTTATCGAGGGCAGACTGGCGGGCATTGCCGCAGGCTCCGGATTCGATAATTTCACCGACTATATTAATTATGCACTCTCAGACCGTACAGGCAAAGAGAGTATCAAGCTTGTAAATAAGCTTACCACAAACCATACCTTTTTTATGAGGGAACCTGAGCATTTTGAATTCCTTAAGGAAACGGTGCTTCCATACATAGAGGAAACGGTCAAGGATAAGGACGCTCGTATATGGTGTGCTGCATCCTCTACGGGACAGGAGCCGTATACTATTGCTATGACCATAGATGAGTATTTCGGGGACAGGATCAGTGCCTGGGATACCAAGATACTTGCAACCGATCTGGATACGGAGGTCCTGAGGACTGCTAAGGCAGGCATATATTCCAATGAGATGCTCAGCGGACTTCCTCAGGAATGGATCAGAAAGTATTTCGTGCGTATTGATGCCGAAAGATGTCAGGTGTGCGAGAAAATACGCAATCAGGTGGTCTTTAAAAAATTCAACCTTATGGATAATATTGTGTACAAGAAGCCCTTTGACCTTATCAGCTGCCGCAATGTTATGATATATTTCGATACGGACACAAAAAACAAGCTTGTTGAACGCTTCTATGACGCTACCAAGAGCGGAGGATATCTTTTCATCGGTCATGCCGAGAATGTGTCCAAGGATACCAGATATTCCTACGTAAAACCTGCGATCTATCGTAAGAAGCCGTGATCCGTCCGAATTGACCAACAGCTCAGCGACGGAGGACATTGCATTGAAAAAGAAGTTAAAGGTCCTTATTGTAGAGGACTCTGCAGTTTTTGCTGCATATATGAAAAAGCTCCTGACGGATAACGGATTTGAGGTTGCGGGCATCGCATCAGATCCCTATGAAGCCAGGGATATGATCCTGAAGCTTGACCCTGATCTGCTTACGCTGGATATTGAAATGCCGAGAATGGACGGGATAAAGTTTCTGACCCGTCTGCTTCCCCAGTATCCTATTCCCTGTGTAGTGGTCTCATCCCTTGAAAACAGGGAGAAGGAGGCTATTGAAGCGGGTGCTGCGGGCTTCTGCCATAAGCCCGATCCTTCCGAGGAGGGGAAATCCGTCAGATTTGCTATGGCTCTTTGTGCCAGTCTGAATATGGCAGCAAAGGACAGCAGGATATCTCTAAGAAAGAAGAGCGGGGCTGCCGATCAAACGGCAGGTCAGAAAGCTGAAAGCAGGAATATTGAGATCATTGCTCTCGGTGCTTCAACCGGAGGCACTGAGGCTCTTATAAAGGTAATTAACCATTTTCCCGATGGACTGCCCCCTGTGCTTATCACACAGCATATGCCTCCTGGATTCACCCAGATGTATGCGGAGCGTGTGAATAAGCATTCGCCTATGACCGTATGCGAGGCGGAGGATAAGCTCAGGCTGAAAAACGGAATGTGTGTTATTGCGGCAGGAGGAAAGCAGATGCGGCTTATGAAGGACGCATCAGGCTATTACATTACCAGCCGCGAGGGTGAAAAGGTTTCCGGTCACTGTCCGTCGGTGGATGTTCTTTTTGACAGCGTTGCGGACGCTGCAGGAGGAGCGGTGGTGGCTGCTCTGCTCACAGGAATGGGAGCGGACGGAGCGGCAGGACTGTTGAAGCTCCGCAAAAAGGGAGCATATACCATAGGTCAGAACAAGGAGACCTGTGTTGTGTATGGAATGCCTATGGAGGCTTACAAGCTCGGTGCGGTATGCGAGGAAGCACCGCTTGAGGAAATAGGAAGCATTATTCTCAGAAAAGTCGGTGGGGAATAATGCACTGCGATTTGAAAGGACGGTATTGACATGAGTGCTATTGCCGAAGGAGGAAAGTACCTTACATTTGAGGTAAACGGTCAGTGCTATGGTATTGCACTGACACAGATAAATGCAATTATCGAGGCGGACTGCAGCATTACCCCCGTACCTGAATTCCCTGCCTACGGAAAGGGAATTATCAATCTCAGAGGGGATATCATTCCTATTATTGACCTTCGCATCAGGTTCCATATGCCCGAAAAGCCTTTTGACAGCAGTACCTGCATTATCGTGGCTTACAGCGGAGATCCTGCGGATGCAAGCTACATCGGTTTCGTTGTTGACAAGGTCTATGATGTTACCGATATTGACGGCAGGGATATTGCTCCCGCTCCAAAGATAGTATCCGGCAGCAAGCAGGCATATATGTCCTCCGTTGCAAAGCATAAGGACAGGATAGTTCTTATCCTTGATACGGATGTGCTCCTTACGGATGAGATCAAGAAGGCAGTAGAGGCTGCTGTTCAGTAAAATGATACTTTACACCGAAAGGCTTATCCTCAGACACTGGGAGGAAAGTGACGCAGATGATCTTTATGAATATGCTAAGGATCCTGCAGTGGGTCCTGCGGCAGGCTGGGCAGTCCATACAAGCCCCGAATACAGCCGTGAGATCATCCGTGATGTGTTTTCGGGAGATGAGGTCTATGCGATCTGCCTTAAGGAGACAGGCAGACCTGTTGGCAGCATCGGACTTATGATGAATGGCGAAAGCAATCTCCGGCTGTCGGAAAATGAGGCTGAGGTGGGTTATTGGATAGGAGTTCCCTTCTGGGGAATGGGATATGCCTCCGAAGCATTGAGAGAGATAGTCCGTCACGGTTTTGAGGAGCTTAAAATGGAAAGCCTGTGGTGCGGTTATTTTGATGGGAACGACCGTTCACGGCGTGTACAGGAGAAGTGCGGATTCAGATATCGTTTCACCCTCAAGGATATTTACTGGGAGATGATAGATGCGGTGCGTACCGAGCACATTTCCTGTCTTTTAAGGAGCGAGTGGAAAAGCCCGGATATCCGATAATAGATAACAGAATCATTCCAGTCCGTACTCAGACAGTATGGACTGGATTTTTTTCAGCTCATCACGTCTGAGCCGATAATCGGGGATATATTTCTCGACCTTTTTCCAGAATTCCCCACTGTGATCCATCTGTCCGATGTGGCACAGCTCATGGACTATTACGTAATCTATCTGCTGTGGTGATGCTGCTATCAGACGCCAGGAGAAATTGATGCTTCTTCCGGCTGAACAGCTGCCCCATCGGGTTTTGGCGGAGCTTATGTGAAAGCTGACATCCTCCTCTCCCATCAGAGCAGCAAGCTCCATGGCACGGGGGATTATATATTCAGCGGCAAGACGCTTGTAGAGCTTTTCAAGGTAGGGGAGGAGACGCACAAGGGTGAACTCATGAGGAAGCCTGAAGCAGCCGTCATCAAAGCCGTATGGCTCTGCGTCGGTCACGGGAGCAAGTCCGCCCAGGTAGGGGAGCTCCGCAGGAGGACGGTTCAGCCTTTCCTCACGGATATCCTTACGGCGTGAGACGGAGCTGAGATGAGCTTCTATCCAGCTGCTTTTTTGTTCCACCAGAGAATCTATATAGCTTTTGGGAGTTTTGTAGGGAGCACGGACGGTAAGCGTTCCATCCTCACCGATACTCAGGGATATGGTTTTTCTGCTGCTTCGTATGAGCTTATAGCTTATGTTCATTGTCATACACCTTCGATAATAATATGTATCAATTATATATCATCGGAGGAGTATGTGTGTTGTTTTTTACAAAGGTGAATATGAATTTTATGTAAAAATCACACAACAGGCTGTTTTATAGTTATACCCATTGTGCAAACAGCATAAATATATATAACAAAATTATATTTTTGTGTACAAATAGTTGTTTTCCTATTGCAATAATTTGTTAAATGAGTTATAATGTATTTATAATCCGATGAGATGATTTGT
The DNA here is from genome assembly GCA_051882495.1 of Huintestinicola sp. Taxonomy (GTDB): domain Bacteria; phylum Bacillota; class Clostridia; order Oscillospirales; family Ruminococcaceae; genus Huintestinicola. The sequence continues at coordinate 45,471 of JBJERX010000020.1, forward strand.
TTAAATTTGACAAATTCAGCGGGTCTGAGGAAAATATCAGACCTGTCATCAGAATATAGACGAAACAGAAGGAGCGATATTATTATGAAAGCGTACGAAGCGGAAAACATCAGAAACATTGCCATTGCAGGACACAGCGGCTCAGGCAAGACTACTCTTGCAGAATCGCTGCTGTTCAAGGCGGGAGCATCCGACCGTCTGGGAAAGACTGCTGACGGAAACACCATATGCGATTATGATCCCGAGGAGATAAAGCGTAAGGCGTCTCTCAGTGCGTCTCTGGCGGCTTTTGAGTTTAATGATATCAAGGTAAATCTTCTTGACGCACCCGGTCTATTCGATTTTGCGGGAGATATGCAGTCTGCTGTATCAGCTGCCGATACGGTTCTGATAACAGTTTCGGGACGTTCAGGCGTAAAGGTAGGAACAGAAAAGGCTTACAAGGCTGCCGAGAAGGCAGGCAAGGCTAAGATGTTCGTTATAACCAAGGTAGATGATCCCGATGCTAATTTCTACAATGTTCTTACCGATCTTAAGACTGTGTTCGGTCCTACAGTCTGCCCCGTAATTGTCCCGGTCATTAAGGACAGGAAGGTTGTTTCCTACGTTAATCTCATTGAGATGAAGTGCTATACATATGATGAAAAGGGCAATGTTTCCGAGACGGAAATGCCTACTGCAGAGGTTTCCGAGAAGCTGGAGTACCGTCTTGACGGTCTGGTTGCAGCCTTCTCAGAGGCAGTTGCCGAAACGGATGACGCTCTTATGGAAAAGTTCTTTGAGGGTGAGGCATTTACTCAGAAGGAGCTTGTGAAGGGCCTCCACGACGGTATGAACAGAGGTATCATTACTCCCGTTGTATGCTGCTCGGATGTTACTATGGGATGCATAGACATGCTTCTTAAGGAAATTGAGCTGCTCATGCCTTCTCCTGCTGACTGCAACCCTGCAGAAGCTTACAAGGGTGATGATATCATCGAGGTGCCCTGCGACAAGAATGGAAGTGCTTCTGCATTCGTATTCAAAACTGTTGCCGATCCCTTCGTAGGAAAGATGTCCTTTATCAAGGTCATGAGCGGAAGCATCAGGACAGGAGCTGAATACATCAACAGCTCTACAGGCGAATCAGAAAAGCTGGGCAAGCTCTATACTCTCTGCGGCAAGAAGCAGACTGAGGTCAGCGAGTTCTATGCAGGCGATATCTGTGCCGCTGTAAAGATCAACGCTAAGACAAACGATACTCTCAGTGCAAAGGGTGATATTGCTTTCGAGAAGCTTACATTCCCTGTGCCCTGCTACAGTATGGCAGTATCCGCACTTGCTCAGGGCGATGAGAGCAAGATAAATGCGGGTCTTGCACGCCTCACTGAGGAGGATCCCACCCTTGTATGTACTCTTAACAAAACAACAGGTGAGACTATCCTTTCCGGTCTGGGCGAACAGCATCTTGAAGTCGCTGCTGCAAAGCTCAAGAATAAATTCGGAGCAGATGTGAAGCTCACTGCTCCTAAGATCGCATACCGTGAAACTATCCGCAAAAAGGTCAAGACCGAAGGCAAGCACAAGAAGCAGTCCGGAGGTCACGGTCAGTACGGTCATGTATGGATCGAATTCGAGCCATGTCTTTCCGACAGCCTTGTATTTGAAGAAAAAGTATTCGGCGGAGCGGTTCCCAAGAATTTCTTCCCTGCAGTTGAGAAGGGTCTCCAGGAATGCATGAAGAAGGGTGTTCTTGCAGGATGCCCTGTAACAGGAGTAAAGGCTATCCTTGTTGACGGCTCCTACCATCCTGTTGACAGCTCCGAAATGGCATTCAAGACAGCTGCATCAATCGCCTTCAAGGAGGGCATGAAGCTTGCCGATCCCTCTATCCTCGAGCCTATAGGCACGCTGAAGGCTCTTGTTCCCGATGATAACACAGGCGATGTTATGGGAGATCTTAATAAGAGAAGAGGCAGAGTTTTAGGAATGAATCCTGCTGATGAAAAGGGATATACAGTTATCGAAGCTGAGGTTCCGGAGAAGGAAATGCAGAGCTTTACAACTCAGCTCCGTCAGATCACAAGAGGACGGGGAAGCTTTACATTTGAATTCGTAAGATATGAGCAGCTCCCTGCTAACCTTGTCAGCGAAGTTATTCTCTCTGTAGGAAATGCTGAGTGATTTTCCTTAACAAATTTGTCAATATGTTTTTTATTAAAACATATTGACAAAATTTGTTTTGTGGATTACAATAGATATGTGAACTTTATTTCAGATAATCATATTTCCGGATCGGAATTCAGCTGAATATTGGATCGGTATAATTACGATATGATCCGGATTACTACGGAGGTCAAAATGAAAAAGTTAATTTCAGGACTGCTGGCTGCAGTCTCCGCACTTACAATGAGCGTATCTGTATGTGCTGCTTCGGATCTGGGACCCACTGTTTCTTTCGACAGCGAAAAATACTCTCCTTATGTTCATACCTTCGGAAATGCTGAGGAATCAAATCTTACAATGGAGCTTTCCGAGGATTCATACATGGGTTACTCTCTTCTGCTGAAGGAATCCTTTACAGAGGGAATAAGCAATCAGTACGGCGGCATCTATTTTGATGCGTCCGATTTCGGCATCTCGGATTTTGGCGGATATACATTCGTTGCGTATATTAAGCCTGCTGAGAATGTATCCAAGGCTGTGTCACGTTTTGAACTGTTTACAGACGGTCAGAAGTGGCAGAGCAAGGATATTGCTGTAAGCGAAACCGGGATCTTTACTTCATACTCTATCAGTGTTCCTCAGAACGTCAAGAATACCAAGTTTGGTATTTCTATTCCCATTACAGATCCATATGATGGTGAGGTCCTTTATTTGGATAACGTTTCAATAGTGGATAATTATGGCAAGGAGATCGCCAATATCGGTGACTTTGCGGAAAAATCTCTTGCAAAGGCTCCTCCTACAGCAGTTACTGTACTGACTACTATCCTGTTCGTCATTCTGATACTCGCCGCTATTGCCGGTGTTGTTCTCTTTGCGATCAAGGTGCTCAGATCCTACAGATAAGCTCATTAATAAGTCGGATTCGGCTTTAGCTTCGGATCCGGCTTTTTTAGTTTGTAACCATCCTGATACTGAATTGTTCTTGATTTTTGCTATGTAATGGTATATCATGTATCATAAGGCAAGGGTAAATGCTGTTTCAGCGTCAGTATGGTTTCATACTAATCACATATAAGCTTTGTACTGATGCAGTATAAGAGAAATGAGGATGCAATGAAATATGAATAAATTCATGACAGTTGTGACCAACAAATGGTTCCGTGTGTTCGTAAGTCTGCTGGGGGCGGTTTATTCTGTTCTTCTGGCATATTTCGATTACATTGTTTTCTTTTATGATATCGAATATACCAACAAAAAGGAATTTGCAATAATCGTTTCCATATCAAGCGTACTGATATGCCTGCTGTTTTTCTACACACGGCGGTCGTTCTTTACCTGCTTATTCGGAATGGTCAATATGGTGCTGTTTTTTCCTATATTGCTTCTGGACTGGGGAAACTGGCCGCTGATTCTTCCCGCAGCACTGGTTACGCTTTTCGGATTCTTCTGCTGCCACATGAATGAGACGGCTAAGACCATTTTCGGAACGATCTATCTGCTGATGTATATACTGGGCGGAATAGCATTTTTCCTTGTAATGAACGTGTTCCGTGTTACTACTGTTGATACGATGATAGAAAAGGGTGTGTCACCCTCCGGAGCATTCAGATATTACGTTCTGGATGTGCAGAACAAATCCACGGGAAAGATATGCGTTTATGTTCAGCCAAACACTCTTGATGTTGACAAAGGCTTCATCAAGCTTGACAGCACTATCAAAAAGATGGTAAAGCAGTCTCCTAAGCCCTGTGAGATCGAATGCTCCTGGGAAGGAGATACAATGCTTATCAATGGTGAGCCCTTCTTCCATGAGTCCAAGTACCTTGCAGTTGAGGACGGGCAGACTGTATATGCCATTGACGGCGGTGACTGGTCATATACATTCTTTAACCTTGATTATCCTATTTTCGACACTATTGAAGATGTTAAGGGCAAGCTGGATAAGCTCAGCGACAAGCTTGAGGAAGAAGAAAACGGCTCCTCTGACGCTGATGCGGATACCGAAGATAATTCGGGGGAATCAGCTGATGAAGATGCGGAGGATACCGGTACTGAGGAAGAGGGCTCCGACAGTGAATCGGAAAATGCCGATGAAAATTCCGATGAAAACGCAGAAGTATCGGGCGAATGATATGAAATAACCTAAGGGAACCTCGTTTAAACTTCCTTCACGGCATGTTTTCTATGACTTACATCACCTGCTGCGTTAACAAACCTTGTAATACATCAAGTATTACGGCGACAGCTGCTTGCAGGTGCAGTTGCCTTGCAGCTGATGTAAGTCATGTACGAAAACCTGCTTGTGTCCCGTTTTAAACGAGAACCCCCTAAATAATTTCCCTTTCCGGCTTGGAGAGGGAAATTTTTTTGTGAAAAATTTTATCTTTTTTCTAAAAAGTAGAGACAAAACCGATTTTTTATGGTATAATTATACTAACAACACAATATTCGGGGTAATTCCCTGCAGAAAAAGCATGGAATTATCCGACAAAGAGGGAGATGTTCCACATATATGACCTATGAAAAGTCCTGCGGTGCTATAGTATACAGGAAGTATCACGGCAATACCGAGATACTGCTTATCAAGCACATAAACAGCGGGCATTGGTCCTTTCCCAAAGGGCATGTTGAGCAGGGAGAGACTGAGATAGAGACCGCACACAGGGAGATCAAGGAAGAGACGGGGATAGAAGTAATGCTTGATCCCACGTTCAGGGAGACCGTAACATATTTTCCGAGGAAGGACACTCAGAAGGTTGTTGTATATTTCATTGCAAAGGCTAAGAACTATGAGTATACAAGGCAGGAAGAGGAGATCGCGGAAATAAGGTGGGTCGACATCGGACATGCTATACAAATGCTGACATATGAGAATGATAAGACTATAGTTAATAAGGCAAGAATGTGTATTTGCCTATGAAAAATGCCGCAGGTTTTCTGCGGCATTTTTTGCTTATTGGATGGAAATTGGCAATCGTGAAATGTGCACGAATCACGGACAAAATTTGCTTTGTTCAAAACGTTCCACCGGAACGTTTTGAAGGGTAGCTCGGTGGAAACTTACAACAAGGGGAGGCGGTCATATACTAATTCCACATAGAGCTATGAAAAAGTGATAGCTCTATGTGGAATTAGCATCCGCCTCCCCTCGAAATGCTGTCGCATTTCTCACCCCTCTCTCCGTTTTTTGAAGGAAAGGGGATTTCGCCGTCTGCGGACGGCGACAAGGGCGCTGCCCTTGTCCCGCGGGGGCGCTGCCCCTCGACCCCGCAGCCTTGAAAGGCTGGCGAACTTTTTACCGCCTGCCGGTAACTGAAAGTTAAATGGGGATTAGTATTAAGTATATTTTGTCAGGGTCAGTCCGCTGTGATGTTATTCTGGAGCAGAGCTGCAGTAAGAGTGTTTTTCATAAGCATTGCAATTGTCATGGGACCTACTCCGCCGGGAACAGGGGTGATGTAGCCTGCCTTGTCCTTGCAGTCCTCGAAATCAACATCTCCGCAGAGCTTGCCGTTTTCATCTCTGTCCATGCCGACGTCAATAACTACTGCTCCCTCCTTTATCATATCGCCTGTAACAAACTTAGGCTTGCCTACTGCTGCTACAAGGATATCCGCTTCCGATGTGATATCCTTCAGATTCTTTGTGCGGGAATGAGTTATTGTAACTGTACCGTTCTTGTGAAGCAGGAGCATTGCCATGGGCTTGCCTACGATATTGCTTCTTCCGATAACTACACAGTTCTTGCCGCATACGTCAATGCCTGTTTCAGCGATAAGCTCCATTACGCCTGCGGGAGTGCAGGGGAGGAACTTGTAGTCACCGATCATGATGTGTCCCACGTTCTCGGGATGGAATGCGTCAACATCCTTATCGGGGCTGATAGCATTGATAACGGCAGTTTCGTTGATGTGCTTAGGGAGAGGAAGCTGAACCAGAATGCCGTTTACGCTGCTGTCAGCATTGAGCTTTGCAACCAGCTCAAGAAGCTCTGCTTCTGTTGTCTCACCGGGGAGAGCATACTCAAAGGACTGAAATCCAACCTCTGCACACGCTTTTTTCTTATTGTTGACATAGATCCTTGATGCAGGGTTATCTCCTACGATAACTACTGCAAGACCTACGCTTACTCCCTTGGCTGCCAGCTTTTCAACATCGGCTCTAACTTCGGATTTTACTCTTGCACTGACTGCTTTTCCGTCAATAATATTTGCCATATTTCATCTATCCTTTCATTACAGCAGCACCCCATGAGGGGGGCATTGCTTTATTCTGCGTTGTCTTCCGACTGAGGAGGGTCCTCATCCTCGTCGTCATCGTCAATGATCCTCTGATCTGCCGTAAGCTCCTTGGGAGCTTTTTTTTCTTTGCGTCTTTCTTCATATTCCATCTCTGCAGCTGCAGCATCTGCCAGAAGCTTCCGGGATTCCTCGGTATCACGATACAGAGGGCGGTCGTTAAGCTTTTTACGAAGAACAAAAATAAGCACAAGGGATACTGCCGAACTGATTATTGCAAGCACCTGAGATACACGGAAGCTTCCGAGATAAAGGCTGTCTGTTCTGAGTCCCTCAATAACAGCTCGTCCTGCTCCGTACCATACCATATACATAAGAAATATCTCACCGTCGAATTTACGCTTCTTGTGGATGAAATGCAGTATGATGAAGCCTGTCAGGCACCAGAGTGATTCATAAAGGAAGCAGGGGTGTACGGGAAGATATGCATTCATGTCCATTCCTCCTGCAGCAAGCCAGTCGCTGCGGTTGAGGATGTAACGCTGTATCTTGTCACCTGACATTCCCCAGGGAAGCGATGTGTTTGTGCCGAAGCATTCCTGATTGAAGAAATTTCCCCAGCGTCCCAGACACTGACCTATCAGCAGTCCCATTGCGGTAATGTCAAGAACAGGGGGTATCCGCAGCTTGCGGAGCTTTGCGGTTATGCATCCCAACAGGAGAGCACCTATTATTCCTCCGTATATGGCAAGTCCGCCGTCACGTATGGCAAATATCTCCCTGATATCCTTGTAATCCTCGGGATTCATGGCTACATAATATAGTCTTGCACCGATGACCGCTCCGATCAGTCCTGCGAATACGGCATCTGTAAGCCTGTTGGAATCTATGCCGAATTCCTTTGTCCGCCGGAAGCAGTATATCATTGCAAGGAGCATTCCTAATGCGATCATAACGCCGTACCACTTGATGGAAAAGCCGAAAATGCTGAAAGCCTCATTGTCTATTGACATTTCAAGTCCCAGCTTCGGGAATGCGATGGTATCGGCGGGGTATCTGCTAAGAAGTTCTGTTTCCATATTTTCAATCCTTATCCGTAGGGTATATTACCGAAAGTGTGCAGTTATCTGTGTTGATACGCTGCCTCAGGAACTCCTCGACTTCCTCGAGAGTTACCGATGCAACGGCTTCAATGGTGGAGAATGCGGTTCCCGTGCCTCTCATGCCGGAGTTGATAAGACCTGTTGCAAGAGCTTCGGGGTCATTGAGGGAGCGGATAAGAGAGCCGTAGTATGCCTTTCTGATACGCTCAAACTGTGCCTTATCAAAGCCTGTTTTCTTGCATTCGTCGATGTGACGGCAGATGCGTTCAGCTGTTTTTTCAGGCTCACGGGAATCACCCTCGAACATGGGCACAAAGAATCCTTCGCCGGAGAATGTCTCGTAACCGAAGGAGGAGTTGATAAGTCCTTCGTCATAAAGCTCCTTGTAGAAATCGGTGCTTTCATCGGCAAGAAGTGCAAGGGCGATATCCGATTTGACATCCTCCGCAACGATATCTTCAGCTCCGATAGGAGATGATTTGAAGCCCAGACAGAAGGTGGGGGTCGCTACCTCCATCTTCCGTGATACGAATTTCTTTGCAACAGTGTCCGGTTCCTCGGGAACGATGGTCTCAAGCTCCATGTTTTCCGAGGGCTTGAGAAGTCTGTCGCATACCTTCAGTATTTCATCCTCATCCACATCTCCCGCAATGGAAAGCACCATGTTGTGGAGATTGTAGAAGGTGTAATAGCAGCGGTAAAGCAGGTCGGCATTTATCAGGGCGATACTTTCCTGTGTGCCTGCAATATCTATCTTAACGGGATTCTTATGGTAGATGCCCTCCAGCATGTTGAACATGACCTTCCATCCGGGATTGTCATCATACATGCGTATCTCCTGCCCGATGATGCCCTGCTCCTTGCGGACGGTCTCCTCGGTAAAATAAGGCTCCTGAACAAATTTCAGCAGTATTTCAAGAGAAGCAAGGAAATTATCTGTGCATGTGAAAAGATAGCAGGTCTTGTCAAAGGATGTGTATGCATTGGCGGATGCACCTGTCTGTGCGTAAAGCTTGAATGCGTCGCAGTCCTCGTTCTCAAAAAGCTTGTGCTCCAGATAATGGGCGATGCCGTTGGGAACTGTAATAAAATCATCGTCATTCTTGGTTTTGAAGGTGGTGTTTACGGAGCCGTACTTTGTTCCGAAAAGTGCGTGCTTTACGCTGTGATCCTTTACCTTCCAGATAAGGATGGTGAGACCGCTGTCATGGATTATCCTGGTGTACTGCTCTCCGGTGCGTTCGTTTGTGATAATGCTGCGTTCCATAATCAGCAGTCCTCCTTTCCTGTGAGAACATAGACTGTATCAAGGGTAAGTGAATCAGCACATTCGATGACCCGTTCACGGGTAACGCTGTTTATTTCATCAATATGCTGCTGAGGAGTGAGTATCTTTTCTTCGGGCTTATGGCACTGACCGAAGTACCACTCAACAACAGCCTTGGGTGTGTCGTTGACGGATTTCAGTGTATTTATCATGGCAAGCTTTGTCTGGTTCATAAGCTCATCGGAGAAATTACCCTTTCTGATCTCTTCAAGCTGATTCTGTATCTCAGCTTCTGCGGAGCTTATGTTGGCGTTTTCCACGCCGCTGTCAATGACCAGGGTGCGTTTCTTGGGATTGTATGAGGATGAGCAGTAATAGCAAAGGCTCAGCCTTTCTCTTACGTTGTCGAAAAGGAGGGAGAAGGGGGTGCCGCCGAATATGGCATTGAAAAGCTTCATTGCAGGGATATCGGAGCTGCTTGATTTGTAGCCAATTACCATTTTGCTCTGTACCACATCAAGGCGTTCTGTTTTGTTGACAGGCTGAGCTTTAGCGGGGGACGGAGACAGATTTATGCTGTTTACATCGCTGCGTTTCATAGCCTTGAATGGGGCGATAAGCTCGTTTCTCGCATCATCGTCAAGACCGCTTCCCACATAGGATATCTCAATGTGTGCCGATCTCAGGAGAGTCTTGTATGCAGCGTATGCGGTTTCGGGAGTAAGGGTTTCTGCAGTGCTTCTGTCACCCTTCAGAGGTATTCCCGCAGGCTCATTGTCATAAATTATGCTGCTTGCCTGCTTGACAGCATAGAAACGCTTGTCGTTGATATCAGCATCGATATCATCAAGCAGCTCCTGCTTTTTCAGGTGGAAATCATCCGTACAGAATGTGTCTCCGCTCATGTGAGGAGCAAAGATAGCTCCGTTCAGCAGTTTTATGATCTCAATGGAAAGCTTTTCTCCCTCAAGAGCATATTTATCCGCAATTGATACGGCGGAGATAGTTATTGTGCTGCTGTCGCCGAAGCGGGAAACTCCTCCCCGCAGGGATGCTCCGTAAAGCTCGGAGAGTCTGCGGCTCAGTGCTGTTATTGTGGGATATTCCGCAGTGGAATCTGTAAGTATTATGGGAAGAATTGCATTTGCTGATGCGGTCTCTCTGCTGTGGTCCGTAATGAAATGCACCACAAAGCTGTTTGTCTTGAGCTTCGGGTCTATAAGCTCCGTAAGAAATACACCGCAGCCGAGATCTGTTCTGATTCGACGGATAGACAATCATATCAACTCCTGATCATTTTTTTGCATGGGTTATTTTTTACGCCGGGTCGGTTTTTATCCGGCAAAACGTATTATTATTATATCATATTCTGAGTGATATTTCTACTGCTTTTGCAAAATATCATCAAAATTTCAGCATTGCATGTGAGCATATGCCTAATATGACGGACTGGACTATGCATATGCCGCCGAGAACGGCAAAGCCTATGCGTATCTTACGCAGGGATGAGACGGTGTTATTGAAGGGATTGTCCGTGTCAAGAAGAGCAATATCCGACTGAGTGCCCTCTCTATAGTACAGTCTTACTGTATCTCCCCGTGTATACTTTCCCTGAAAGGGGTAAGTATATCGGTGGACTACTGTTCGCTTTTCCTCTTCAAGACGAAACTGCAGTATCATGACCTGCGTATTCCTGGATTTGCCTCTTTCGTCCTTTATGCTCTCGAAGTGAGTGTCAAGAACGGTGGCTTCAAACAGTCTGCATCTGCTCTTGATGCTTTCCTCCTCGGCAAGAAATCTGCTGCAGAGCTTTTCCGATGCAAAGAACAGCAGGAACAGCAGTATTCCTGCCGCTGCAATGAATATCGCTGCTGTCATAGTATCACCTCATCAGACCCTGTGGCCCTCAAACAAATATGCGGAGCGACAGTCGATAAGTGCGTCGATAAGTGTGCCGTCGGCTGTGTATTCCTCCGAGAATATTTTTCCTTCGGAGCGTGCCGTGTTCAGCAGTCCCGATTTGCTGTAGGGAATGAGGAAGCGGCCTCTTACGGAGGTTTCTGGAAGATTAGCCGCAATGCATTCAAGGAGCTTATCAAAGCCTGTGCCGTTTTTCGCAGATATTCTGACGGTTGACATATCCTCGGGGATGTGCTCCGCACCTATCAGCTTGTCGCACTTGTTCAGCACGTTGACCTTGGGGATACCGTCGCAGCCAAGGTCGGAGAGGAGTGCTGCTGTGACCTTTTCCTGCTCCTTCGCATCATCGCTGCTTATGTCTATGATATTCAGGAGAATATCTGCATTAGCCGCTTCTTCAAGAGTGCTTCGGAAGGCTTCAACAAGGTTATGAGGGAGACGGCTGATAAGTCCTACGGTATCTACCAGCAGAACACTTCTGCCGTCGGGAAGCTCAATGGAGCGTGATGTTGTGTCAAGAGTAGCGAAAAGCTTGTTTTCCGCAAGTACCCCTGCATCGGTAAGTGCGTTGAGGAGAGTGGATTTTCCTACGTTAGTATAACCCACTATAGCAGCTGTAAGAACGCTGTCCTTCTTCCTCCGCTTTCTCAGCAGATCACGATGCTGCTTTATCTCCTTAAGCTCATCTTCCAGAGCTTCTATTCTCCGCCGTATATGACGGCGGTCTGTTTCCAGCTTGGATTCACCGGGACCTCTTGTGCCGATACCTCCTCCCAGACGTGAAAGAGCGATCCCCTTTCCCGCAAGATGTGCAAGACGGTATTTCTGCTGAGCCAGCTCTACCTGGATGCGGCCTTCACGGGACAAGGCTCTCTGTGCAAAAATATCAAGGATAAGGGTAGTTCTGTCAATTGCGTGGATATCTGTTACGGCTTCAATGTTCCGTATCTGATTTGCCGTAAGCTCGGAATCAAAGATAAGGATGTCCGCCTCCAGAGCGGCAGCCTCGCAGGCAAGCTCTTCAAGTCTGCCTGAGCCGATATAGGTAGCAGTATCGGGAGCGGGACGCTTCTGTATCACCTTGGCGACAGTCACCGCACCTGCCGTGGCGGCAAGCTCCTCCAGCTCGTCGATAGAACGCTCCGCATCAAATTCTCCCGTATCTGCCGATATAAGAACAGCCTTTACGGGACGCTGATTTTCGGTTGATAGATCTGCCATATTACTGTCCTTTCATATGAGTATAGTTTTATATAATAGTATACATTAAAAATAAAAATATTCTGTAGTTATAATATGTCTGAACAGTTACCGATGGGAGCAAGAGAAACTGTCCTTCGTTTCACGAAGAAGCTGAAAAATACTTCCCGAAAACTGTTGCAAACTTTCTGATGTTATGATATAATTATATGATACCATCTTTTGTATTGAAAACGATCACCGAAAGGAAGATGAATAAATGTCTGTAAGAGTGGGAATGGTTTCCCTGGGCTGTTCAAAAAATCAGCTGGACGCCGAAAGAATGCTTTATAGTATCAAGGAACATGGATATCAGCTGGTGGGTGATGCTGCCCTTGCCGATATAGTTATTATAAACACCTGCGGCTTTATTGAATCCGCTAAGCAGGAGGCAATCGATACTATCCTTGAATTTGCCGAGCTGAAAAAAGAGGGACGTATCAAGAAGATCATCATAACAGGCTGTCTCGCAGAAAGATATAAGAATGAGGTAGCTGAGGAGCTTCCCGAGGCTGATGCTGTTGTGGGCATCGGCTGCAACGGTAATATCTGTGATGTTATCGACCATGTGCTTGCCAATGAAAAGTATGTTAACTTCCCGGATAAATACAAGCTTGCTCTTACCGGAGGACGTGTTATCACCACACTGCCCTTCTTTGCTTATCTTAAGATCGCTGAGGGCTGCAATAACTGCTGCTCCTACTGTGCTATACCCTCTATAAGAGGAAGGTTCAGAAGCGTTCCTATGGAGGATGTTATCAAGGAGGCTATCGACCTGGTGGAGAACGGTGTCCGTGAGCTTATTCTTATTGCACAGGATTCCACCCGCTACGGAGAGGACCTCTGCGGAAGATCAATGCTTCCCCGGCTTATGAAGGAGCTTTGTAAAATTGAGAAGCTGAAATGGCTTCGAGTGCTTTACTGCTATCCCGAGAGGATAAGCGATGAGCTGCTTGATGTTATGGCTTCCGAAGAGAAGATAGTGAAATATATTGATATGCCTATCCAGCATTGCGACGGAGATGTGCTGAAAAGGATGAACCGTCCCGGGGACGAAAAAACGCTTCGTGAGCTTATCGCCAAGATCAGAGCAAGAATACCGGGTATCATCCTCAGAACTACCCTTATTACAGGCTTCCCCGGTGAGACCGATGAGCAGTTTAACAGGCTTGCCGATTTTGTAAAGGATATGGAATTTGACCGTCTCGGCTGCTTCCCCTATTCCGCTGAGGATGGTACACGTGCAGCTGAGTTTGAGGATCAGATCGACGTGGAGCTCAGGCAGCACCGTGCGGATATTATCATGGAGCAGCAGATGCTTATAGCCAATAACAAGAATGCTCTTTTCCACGATAAGGAGCTTGAGGTCGTATGCGAGGGCTATGACAGATACGGCGAATGCTATTTCGGACGAAGTGCAATGGACGCCCCCGATATCGACGGAAAGATATTTTTCACCTCTCCCAAACGCAGACTTGTTCCCGGTATTTTTGTGAAGGTGCATATCAAGGAAACCATGGATTATGATCTTATCGGTGAGATAGTTGAGTAACTGTCAGAAAGGAGAATATGCATGAATCTGCCTAATAAGCTTACGGTGCTGAGAGTTGTTCTGGTTCCCTTTTTCATCTTTTTTCTGCTGACGGATATTGTTCCCTGTTCGGCTTTGCTGGCGTTTGTTGTTTTCGCTGCGGCATCAATTACGGATGCACTGGACGGGCATATTGCAAGAAGCAGGAATCTTGTGACCAACTTCGGCAAATTCCTTGACCCTCTGGCAGACAAGGTGCTGGTCATTTCCGCCCTTGTATGTTTTATTCAGATGGGGTTTGTGGACGCTGTTCCCGTTATCATTATCATCGCAAGAGAATTTATGGTGTCCGGACTCAGGCTTATTGTTGCCAATGAGGGTGTTGTAGTCGCCGCAGGTATCTGGGGCAAGCTCAAAACTGCATTTACCATGGCTGCTATCGTTATTATTCTGCTGTTTGCCATGATATTCGGCAAAGACAGCAGCGGATATGCTTCATGGGTCATCATTACGGAGCAGGTGCTAATCTGGATATCCACAGTTCTTACCATCATCTCAGGCATGAAATACCTTATGGGCTACAAGGACTATATAAATAGTGACAAATGATATATATTGAAAAAATATATTGATTTTTCAATGAGAATGTGTTACAATATAGCTGAATAACAGTGTATTTTTCGGAACACCTTATTCGTAAGCTGTATTAAGGAGGCGGTCTGTTCATGCTTGTGCTATGGATAATTCTTCTGGTCGTCAGTCTGCTGGGTGAAGCGGCAACTGCCGCACTTATATCAATATGGTTTGCAGCGGGCTCTGTTGCTGCCATCATTGCGTCTGTTGCGGGAGCACCCGTATTGGTCCAGTGGATCATTTTCATCGGAGTTTCGGCAGTTCTCCTTGCTTTTACAAGACCTCTGCTGAAAAAACTCATGCCGAACAAGTATATCCCTACAAACGGCGAGCTTGATATCGGTAAAAAAGCTGTTGTCATCGAGACCATCGACGGAGAAGCGGGAACGGGACGTGTCCGCATCGACGGAGTTGACTGGAGAGCAGTAAGCGAGAACGGAGTAATCCCCGAGGGAACTACCGTTATCGTAAAGAACAAGGAATCCGCAACTGTCACGGTAGAAGCGGAGAAGATCAATGCGTGACAGAATAACTACTATATATAAAAAGGAGATCGTACTATGGAATATGTAATTTTCGGACTCATTATCGTTGTGCTCCTGATACTTATTTCGGGAATCAAGATCGTTCCTCAGGCACAGGTCTATGTTGTTGAGCGTCTCGGTGCTTTTTCGGGAGCACTTCATACAGGTCCTCACTACGTTATACCTATCCTTGACAAGGTAGTAAAGAAGGTATCTATCAAGGAGCAGGTCGTAGACTTCAAGCCCCAACCTGTTATCACAAAGGATAACGTTACTATGCAGATAGATACTGTTGTATTTTTCACCGTAACAAATGCAAAGCTGTACACATACGGTGTTGAGAGACCTCTTTCCGCTATTGAAAATCTCTCGGCAACTACTCTCCGTAACATCATCGGTGAGCTGGAGCTGGACGCTACACTTACATCAAGAGATGTTATCAACACAAAGATCACATCAATTCTCGATCAGGCAACAGACAGATGGGGTATCAAGGTAAACAGAGTTGAGCTTAAGAACATTCTTCCTCCCCGTGAGATCCAGGATGCCATGGAGAAGCAGATGAAGGCCGAGCGTGAAAGACGTGAAAAGATACTTCAGGCTGAGGGTGAAAAGAAGTCTCAGGTCCTCGTAGCAGAGGGTGAAAAGGAATCCAAGATCCTCCGTGCAGAGGCTGAGAAGCAGGCTGCAATTCTTAAGGCAGAGGCTGAAAAGGAAGCAGCTATCCTCAAGGGTGACGCTATCAGACAGCAGAAGATGCTGGTTGCAGAGGGTGAGGCTGAGGCTCTCAGACAGGTTCAGGAGGCTCTTGCCGATACTATCGTTAAGCTCAATCAGGCAGGTCCTTCCGATGCGGTTATCGCACTTAAGAGTCTTGAAGCATTCGGAAAGGCTGCTGACGGTAAGGCTACAAAGATAATCATTCCCTCCGAGATACAGGGTCTTGCAGGTCTTACAACATCTATCAAGGAAATAGCTGCTGCGAACATCCATACAGATGTACAGGAGTAATTTCCGTATAAAACTATCATAGTGATCCAACAGGCTGCTGCACGAAATGTGCTGCAGCCTGTTTTGAAACGGAGCCGAAAAAATGGATATGAAAAAAGCGGCATTCGGGGTAGCGGCGTCGATGTTTATTGCAGCTGCATCCGTTACCGGTGCCTCATACATAATAGATAAGCGAGCGGCGAATGAACCGGAGCCTGTCATAAAGATAATCCGTGCAGAAGAGACATCAGCTTCAGATAATGGAATTGAATTCACTGCATCCGAGGAGTATACATCCTGTTCATCAAGTGAACCGGAAATACATTCAATTGACATATGTACGGCAGACACGGAGGAGCTTATGACGCTGCCCGGAATAGGTGAAAAAATTGCAGCAAATATAATAGAATACCGGAGTGAGAACCGGTTCAGCGTTCCCGAGGATATTATGAATGTCAAAGGGATCGGAGAAAAGAAATTTAAGGATATTGAGCCGTTCATATACATAGGAACGGCAGAAAATAATACGGATCAAACAGGTAAATGACAGAGATAATAATGAGCAAATTGCTGCGGGATAACAGGGGTTGATCGTGATGATAAGGGGATTGTGATATTTGCAATGCAAAAGCAATAAAAAACGGCATAAAAGTATAAAAAGTGCCAAAGCTTA
>JBJERX010000021.1:0-4765 GCA_051882495.1 Huintestinicola sp.
CCATTGCAGCTTCATAATCTCCAATACTATTTGCGATCCTTACGCATTCCATATTTATAAAACATAAGTCGCTATGAAATCCATAGCATTCAGTACCCACAATTTTCTCAAACAACTGTCGAGTCAATAAAAGAAGCTCCAGTCCTTCCCGACTATTCTTCAATTCAGCATTACACACTATCGCCTCATCCAGCGATTTTTGAAAAGCATGAAGCAGTTCTAACACTGCGTCCCCACGATATTGCGCAGCCCTTTTATCATCATTTATGCTACCGATACTTCCCAAGTTTCCCAGAAGAACTTGTCTGCACAATTCAAGGTCAGGCTGTTCTGATGCTTTTTGCTCTGCTTTTTCATGTTTACCAAGCATGGAATATATAGATATTAACGGAATGATACACGATTGGTCATGAGCCAATAATTCCTCATATAATTTAGCGGATTCCTCCCAAAATATATTCGGAACTTCGCCCTTCTTCTTCCAACCCTGCATATTTAAGGCACAAGCCAGCTTTGTCTTAAAATCCACTCTGTCAGGAAATTCTTCAAGTCCTCTTCGCATCAGAGCAATACACTCCGTCATATCATCGTTATTATTTATCAGCGCCTGAGCCTTATCATTATATTCCTGAATTATTCTGTCCCTGTCATTATTATAGCCAAACAACTCATCGATCGTTATATGGAAATAATTGGCGATAGACGGGATTATCTCTATATCCGGATAACCACCATTTGCTTCCCACCTTGAAACGGCTTGTGGTGTAACACCTAAAGCAGTAGCTAGATCCTCTTGTTTTCTTCCCGTCTGTTTTCGTAAATCCTTGATTTTCTCACCAATATTTACTTGCATTTTAATACCTCCGAACTATTTTATCACCGGTGTACTCAAATTATAGCATAAAGATATAACCAAATCAATTATCAATTCGTTGTTTCATACTCAACGAATCATTGTATTATGTAAAAACGTCCAAGCGGGTATCATCCCACATGGACGTATAAAAATTTCTTGTCGCAAAAATACATATTTCAAAACCAATTTGGACTTGTCGAGCAGCTTATATGCCCGATTTATTTCATTATACCCCAAATTATAAATATAGTCAAGAGGATAACAAACAGATTTATCATAACAAATACGCCCCTTTCGAAAAAAGTCGAACGAAATCCACCAAAAGAAATTTATAGAATTTATATATCACGTTTTGCACGTTTTGTCAACGGATAGTGTGGAATTATCTGCATTTGGTTTATATTTGCACGCAAGGGTGTAATGGTTGTAGAATATGAAAAGGAGCGTGAGTTTTTGACTCACACTCCCTGATAAATGAGGATTTTATAAAAGGAAAAGATTGCTGCTATGATAACATTTGGTGTATATCAACAAACCCTTTGATTTATATAGCGTGCAATAACTTTTCCGTCCGGTTCGATAATTATTTTTGATACAGAGCCGCTAACACCTATAAATCTGAATTTCTCAATATCGCTAAAGGAATAGCCCATCAGCATAGCTTGCAGAAAACTAAGTGCTGTACCGTGAGATACAACGATAATCCGTTCCATATCGTTGGAGATGATTTGTTCATAGAAAGGAAACAATCTATTCCACAGCTCACGGTCAGATTCTGCATCTTCAAACGGCTTATAATCGGGGTCGTAAGTGTTGCTGCGGGGCTTTTTCACTTCATTGTACCATTCACGGGACTGACCATTTCCCATTCCTGCATTGACTTCCCGGATAATGTCTGTTACTATTGGAGAAATTTTCAGAGTTTTATTTATTTCCTCGGCAGTCTGCTGTGCCCTTTTCAGATCCGAAACATACATATTGAAGCATTTATCGCAATCCTCATAAAGCAGCCATTTACCAATTTCGTAAGCCTGTTTTCTTCCGAAATCTGTAAGAGCCCAATCTCCCCACGCACCTATCATGCCGTTGATATGATGCTCCGATTCGGTATGCTGAACAGTAATGATAGTTTTTCGCTTTCGTCTTGAAAAGAAGCTGTTGATTATTTCTTCAGCTTTTTCACGTCCAAACCAGCCTTCACCCTTGCTTTCCTTTGGATAAAGGCGATGCATATCATCTTTCTCGGTATCTGAAAGCTCGGAAAAATCATTTATCTCTCTGTCCTCAAGTACGCCCACAAGTTTATGATCACCGTCGCTACGGCAAAATACTCCAATAATTTTAATTTTATCTTCGTCGCCCAGTTCATACTCCTTATCCGTCATAACAATAACATCAAGATGCTCACAGGGAGGCGTTCCGGATTCTTTTATCCATCCATAGGGCTGGCGGACATTTCTGACATAGGAAAGACTATCACTGTTTTTTTCGATAAAAGAATTTGTTTTAGGAATATACTTCATTCGTTTTGGATACGAAAATGTCTGCTCAATTTTCACTGTATAAATCATTTCCATTCTCCCTCAATAATTCTAAAATGTTAGCTGCTGAAAAGGCTCGTTAAATCCAGATAAATCGAGCAGCTTATCTGCCCGATTTATTCCATTATACCCCAAATCATAAATATAGTCAAGGGGAGAAGAAACAGATCTATAACCAATACGTCCATTTGAGAAAAATCCGAATGAAATCAGGTAAAAAAATATATATCACGTTTTGCAAGTTTCGTCAACGAATAGCAGGTCATTATTTATATTTGAACGATGTTTGCATGCAAAGGTGCTAAGATTGTATAAATGCCAAAAAGGAGCGTAAGTTTTTGCTCACACATCACGATAAACCAAGTTGGAATATACCGGTTAGATAAATCAAAATTCAGCCGAACAACGGAAATTCTTGTAAATCAATAAGGCGGTCACGCATATTTTTCATAAACCGGCAAATCGTATCTGTTTGTTCATTTTCTATGAGGCTTTTAAGATTCCCCTCATCAAAGCTCATATCGCCCAGCCAGTAGGCAGATATAACTGCACACAAATAAGGATACATCTCCTTTTGGAGAGGTGTAAAGGGACGTACACTATCATATCCGCTTAGAAATTCAGAAAGAATATTCTGCTCTCTTTCGGGATAATCATCTTTGTAGTCCATAAGCCTTGATTCAAATACAGCCTGCATAATTGCATCGTAAAACAACACATTATCACCGCAGTTGTTATAATCAAACACGCCCATTTCACCATCGACAGTGATATACAGATTACAAAGGCTTATATCTCCTTGTACCGCATACTGAGTTTCTTCCTTGAATATTTCTATTTTTCTCAAGTAACTATCTGTTATTGATTCAATTTCATCGTAAAGGGACGGTTCAATTTCTCTCAGTATTTCTTTGTTCTCGGAAAATACGGTAATATCGAATAATTCATTTCGTAAGAGCGGATTAAACATCACCTTATCATAAACGTGAAGATTCATTTTCTCTGAAACATTATGCATTTCTGCAAGCAATACACCCGTCATACGAGCAATCTTTTCGTCAACTGCTTTTACTTCTCCGTCATAAATATCTTCTATTGTAACAATAACATCATACCCATTAATGTGATAGTCATTTGCATAATGTCCGTCGATTTGGTATATATACGGAGTTTTTATTCCGCCCTTTGACAGCTGGACAGCAAAACGGCACTGGGCTTCAATGTGTTCCTTTGTTACATTCCATTCGTTTTTAAATCGCACAACAACAGCAGAATGCTTTTCAAAAACCACTTTGATGATAAGTCGTACTTCCTTTGAATCCTTATTCTCCTCATCATAGTTATATCGCTGTAGTTCATAAAAAGCAGTAGGGCACTCATCTATACTATATTCGTTTGCTATTTTTTGAATATCCGATAAAGTCACTTCAAACATAATTTCACCTTACATTCCGTTATGTCGGGCATCTTGTCAACCCGATTTATTCCATTATAACCCAAATCAAAAATATAGTCAAGCAGAGAAAGTGGAAAAAAACAATTTAGGAAACGTGTTAGAATTTCAGAATATGCCGAAGAAGTCAAAATCATCAAGATGTAAAAACGTATAAATTTGTTTCCGGCAAATCTTTTTCCATTATTGAAGAAGATTAGAAAGGCATAATTCAATTTTTCCTGTTTTTGTGGCAATCGACAGTACAGATGTCGGCAAGTAAATCGAAAATCTGCTCATAAGAAAGTTGTAAACGCATTGCATTAAAACGGTTGAAAAAAGAGGTTGGAAGAATGTCGCAAGTGCAGAAAAAGTACATCTTTTTCCCGTCAAGCTCCGCTGACAGCTTGTTAGGGGATATCTGCCCCTAAAACCCAGAAATGATATTTTTGTAAAATATCGAAACATAAAATTTTTTGCCGATGTGCAGCTATCGGCTGCGAAAGGACGACCGTCCTTTCTACGCTTGCGAGCTTTCAGCCCAAAAGTCATATGACTTTTCAACGCTTGCGGATATCTTCCTCAGCAATCCTATTCAACCGGGTTGAAACTCATTTCCACCACTTTTTCACAGGCTCACCTTTACCGCCACTGTCGGAAGTTGCCGGAAAGTTCAGCATCCATTCCGCATATTCTTCCTCGGTAATGATTTGCTCTTTCAGCTCCTTTCTGCGAAGCTGCCACTCCGAAAGAAATTCATTCAGCAGATGATTGTGAAATTGGAGTGCAGGCTGTGGATTCCCTAATTCGTCGGAAACAGAGATTATTGAGAAATTGTTAGCGTGATGTTTTTTAGATTCCTGCTCTAAGTCAAAAAGTAAATGTATGAAAGTTTCCGTATTTTCCAAAGACGGATTTTTCAGAGAATTGATATTT
>JBJERX010000022.1:0-19799 GCA_051882495.1 Huintestinicola sp.
TACTTTATACTAATAACCATTTAACCTATGGATAAAATACGGCGGCTATAATGCGTCCTCTCTGCGTCAAACTCCCTTGCAAGGCACGAGCATTGCTGCGGTCGTTTTCCTTGATAGGACGCATTCTATCCGCCGTCTTTATCCATAGAACAAATGGTTATTAGTATTAATATCTGAAAGGAACGTGGAAAATATGTCAAATGAAAGATATGAGCTTAATAAAAACCTTGCACAGATGCTCAAGGGCGGAGTTATTATGGATGTAACTACTCCCGAACAGGCAAGGATAGCAGAAGCCGCAGGAGCCTGTGCTGTAATGGCACTGGAAAGGATCCCTGCCGATATCAGAGCGGCAGGCGGTGTATCAAGAATGAGCGATCCTAAGATGATAAAGGGAATACAGGATGCTGTTTCTATACCTGTAATGGCGAAATGCCGAATCGGTCACTTTGCGGAGGCACAGATACTGCAGGCGATCGAGATCGACTACATTGACGAATCCGAAGTGCTCTCTCCCGCTGACGACAAGTATCATATCAACAAGCGTGAATTTGATGTGCCCTTCGTATGCGGTGCAAAGGATCTGGGCGAGGCTCTCCGCCGCATAAACGAGGGTGCTTCCATGATAAGAACAAAGGGCGAGCCGGGCACAGGTGATGTTGTTCAGGCTGTACGTCACATGAGAATGATGCAGAGCGAGATACGCAGACTCACATCAATGTCAAAGGATGAGCTTTTTGAAGCTGCAAAGGAGCTTCGTGTTCCCTATGACCTTGTTGAATATGTTGCCGAAAACGGAAAGCTCCCCGTTGTTAACTTTGCTGCAGGCGGCGTTGCAACTCCCGCAGATGCAGCTCTTATGATGCAGCTGGGTGCGGAGGGCGTGTTTGTAGGCTCGGGAATTTTCAAATCAGGCAACCCCGAAAAGCGTGCAGCAGCTATTGTAAAGGCTGTTACCAATTTCAATGACGCTCGTCTTCTTGCAGAGCTTTCGGAAGATCTGGGAGAAGCTATGGTGGGAATCAATGAGCAGGAGATCGCTCTTCTCATGGCAGAAAGAGGAAAGTGATGGGTAAGCCTGTTGTTGGTGTACTTGCACTGCAGGGAGCATTTATCGAACACGAAAAAAAGATTGAGCAGATCGGCGGGGAAGCATTTGAGATACGTCAGCTTCCGGATATTGACCGCAGCTTTGACGGGCTGATAATTCCCGGCGGGGAGAGTACGGTACAGAGAAAGCTGCTCCATGAGCTGGGACTGTACGAACCTCTCAGAGCACTTATCCGGAACGGACTGCCTGTTTTCGGTACCTGTGCGGGAATGATACTTCTTGCCGAAAAAATCGACGGCGGTGAAGAGTCCTGCTTCGGAACTATGCCCTTTACCGTAAAAAGAAATGCATACGGCAGACAGCTTGGCAGTTTTTTCACGGAATCTGATTTTGCGGGAAAAACTATCCCTATGACATTTATTCGTGCTCCTTATGTCAGTGATGCAGGCAGCACGGATATCATTTCTGAGGTCAACGGCAGGATCGTGGCAGTAAGGTATCATAATCAGCTTGCAGCCGCATTTCATCCCGAGCTGAATGAGGATACTTTTGTACATGAGTATTTCCTGGATATGATAGAACGGAAATGAATAGCACCGGAGCTTTCCGGCAGAAAACACCTCAATGGTATATACCATTGAGGTATTATTTATTCGCCGACAAATTTATTTCTGTATCAGTAATACCTTTAAGCCTGTCTGAATATATTTGTTATAACGACTATATACAACCTACAGACAAATCCTCGGCTGAAATGATCACATTCGTCGTCTTTGTCTATAGAACGATTGAAGATTAGTATATGTACAAATTATCGTCAGGAAAGGAATGGTCACAGATATGAACATCAAGGTCAATAAGGAAATAATACGTTCACCCTACTGCGTGTGCAGTGCCGCACAGGAGCAGTCGGTGGAGCTGGATTACGTCCTTCCGGATTACTGCCCGGAGATATTCCGGATAATCAAGTGTATGTCATCTCCCGAGATCACGTCGGCTGCTGTAAGCGGCAATAAGCTCACCTATGAGCTTACGGTATGCCTGAGAGTGATATATTGTACCGAGGGAAGCTCAGTCCCTCAGGCGGTGGATCAGAAGCTGACCTACAGCCGAACGGTAAATCTGGAAAAGGAATGCGTTTCTCCCGAGATATCTCTCCATGCCCATACAGATCATATCAACTGCCGTGCCGTGAACCGCAGGAGAATAGATATCCGGGGTGCGGTAACGATACATATCCGTGTAATGGGTGAGACGGAGACTGAGGCTGTATGCGACGCATTCGGCGGAAATCTCCAGCTGAAAAAGCTTTCTGCACGCTGTCCCGTTTCGGTTATACGATGCTCCAGACGTGCTGAGATATCCGATGAATTTGAACTGTCCGAGGGTAAGCCTCCCATCGGAACTATACTCCGCTGCCGTGCCGAAAGTATGTCTGTTGATAAGAAGATCGTGGCGAACAAATTTGCCGCAAAGGGCGAGCTGAAAATAAGCATTCTGTATACTCCTGCTGCAGGCTATGAGGATGAGTGTGCAAAGGTGCAGACAATGCAGTTTACATTGCCATACTCCCGTCTCATAGATATGGATGGTCTGGATGACCGTTACAGCGTCCGGCTGACTGCGGAGGTCATCTCATGCGAGGTCACACCACGTTCATCGGAGGGGGACGGAGAAAGCCGCAGCCTTGAATGTGAGGTAATGATGCTTTTCAACTGTACCGCCGCACGAATATCTGCCTGCGATATTGCATCGGATGAATATTCCACACGATATGCCACGGAGCATGCCTCTGCATCGGTAAGGATACCCTGTGAGCCTGTCCCTGTTGACTGCAGCTGTTCGGTCAAGGGCATCTGCGGAGGCAAGGAGATGCCTCTTTCTACAGTGTATGACGCATGGTGTTCCTCCTCCAAGCTCCGTGCTTCCGTATCAAACGGCAGAGTCACTGTCAGCGGCAATGCTGTCCTTTCCGTTATCGGAGAGACAACGGAGGGAGACTGTGTTATCTGCGAAACGGAGGTCCCTGTTGAAGCGGATGCTGCACAGGAATCGGGGATCGACCTTGCGAATATTTCCGAGCTTGCTGAGGCTGACCTAACATACCCTGTTCTGTCAGCAGGCTATACCCTGACATCGGAGAACACTGCCGAGGTCAAGGCAGAGATAGCCATCCGGGGATTTATTTCCGACTATACCTCGGTGAACGTTATAACGGATATCACCGTTGATGAGACATCCGAGACCGCAGACGATTCGGGCTGTGCAGTCCGTCTGTATTTTGCGGAAGCAGGGGAAGAACTGTGGGATATTGCCAAGCGGTACAGGGCAAGCATGGCGGCTGTTGCAGAGGAGAATGATCTTGACAGTGACAGCATAAAGGAAAGCACAATGCTGCTTATTCCGATTTCCTGAGGAAGAGAGGCTGATGACAATGGTAAAGAATGATATATATGCCGATATCTCCAAACGTACAGGGGGAGATATCTATGTGGGCGTTGTAGGTCCTGTCAGAACAGGCAAATCCACATTTATCAAGAAATTCATGGAAACTCTTGTAATTCCCAATATTGAAAGCGGCTTCATGCGTGAGCGTGCTGTTGATGAGCTTCCTCAGTCCGCTGCGGGAAAGACTATCATGACTACCGAGCCGAAATTCATACCTGAGGATGCGGTGCAGATATCCGTTGATACGGGAGGAGAGTGTGCCGCAAACCTCAGCGTAAGGCTTATCGACTGCGTGGGATATATCGTCCCCAGTGCAATTGGCTATATTGAGAATGAAGCTCCCCGCATGGTCATGACCCCATGGTTCTCCGAGGAAGTGCCCTTCAATATGGCTGCGGAGGTGGGAACACGGAAGGTAATTACCGAGCACAGCACAATAGGTCTTGTGATAACCACTGACGGCTCCATTTCCGATATTCCCCGAAGCGAATATGAGGAGTCCGAGGAGCGTGTCATCAATGAGCTGAAAGCCATTAACAAGCCCTTTGTTATCCTTATGAACAGCACCTCCCCCAAAAGCAGTGCTGCAGCAGAGCTGTGTGAGGATATGACCCGCAAGTACGGTCATCCCGTTATCCCCATAAACTGCCTTGAGCTTGACAAGAATGACATCGACAATATTCTGAGACAGGTGCTTTTCAGCTTCCCTATCAAGGAGATAAATATTTCCATGCCGCGATGGATAACAGGTCTTGCCAAGGGTCACTGGCTTAAAACTGAGATATTTGATTCTGTCAGAGCGGCGGCGGAGAACGTAAAAACCGTCAGCGATGCGGAGATGATAGCCGAGAGACTTCGTGAATGTGAGGATATCACCTATTCGGATATGCGTTCTATCGACCTTGGACGGGGAAGTGCGGAGATATCCGTTACGCTGAAAAGTGAGCTGTTTTACCGTATTCTGGGGGAAACCACGGGCATTGAGATACATTCCGAAAGCGACCTGCTCCCTCTGCTGAAGGAGCTTACCGCCATAAAGCATTCCTACGAAAAGATCGAGAATGCTCTTAAAGAGGTAGAGGCAACAGGTTATGGCATCGTTATGCCCACAACGGAGGAATTATCTCTTGAGGAGCCTGAGATAGTCCGTCAGGGAGGAAAATACGGCATCCGTCTCCGTGCCTCCGCACCTTCAATACACATGATGAAAGCGGATATCATTACCGAGGTCAGCCCTATTGTGGGTTCGGAAAAGCAGTCCGAGGAGCTTGTTATGTATCTGCTCCGTGAGTTTGAGGAAAACCCGTCAAAGATATGGGAATCAAACATTTTCGGAAAATCCCTCCATGACCTTGTTAATGAGGGACTGCACAACAAGCTGTACCGTATGCCTATGGATGCAAGAATGAAGCTCCAGGAAACTCTTGAAAGGATAATCAACGAGGGCTGCGGCGGACTGATATGCTTTATTCTCTGACATAATTTCAGCAAATTTCGTTCCATCATGGAACCAATATTTATGTAATAAACCGAATTTTGACGAAAGGGAGTGCAAATGCATTCCCTTTTTTTCTGCTCTGTGGTATAATAAAAGTTATGTTATACGAATGGAGGCGGGTATATGAACAGGATAATGATAGCAGGAACACACAGCGGCTGCGGCAAGACTACCGTGACCTGTGCTGTACTCAGGGCACTTGTTAACCGTGGACTGAAAACCGCCTCCTTCAAATGCGGACCCGATTATATAGACCCTATGTTCCACAGCAGGATAATAGGAACAAGGTCACGGAACCTTGACAGCTTTTTCTGTTCTCCCGATGCTCTCAGGAGGATACTTTACGAGAACGGCAGTGACTGCCATATCTCGGTCATTGAGGGCGTAATGGGCTACTATGACGGCATTTCGGGTGAAGCGTCATCATATACAACAGCTGTCCATACCGTCACACCTGCGGTGATAGTCATAGACTGCCGAGGCATGAGCACGTCTCTGGGAGCTGTTGCAAAGGGGTTCCTTACTTATAAAGAGCCGGCGGGAATAGCGGGATTTATCTTTGATCGTCTCCATGAAAGCCTTGTTTCCGAAGCGGAAGGCATCTGTCGTGAACTGGGCACGGAATTTCTGGGGTATCTGCCAAAATGCCCCGAGTGTACAATAGAAAGCCGTCATCTTGGGCTTGTGACGGCTGATGAGATCACCGACCTTACGGAGAAAACGGATATCCTTGCGGAGCTTGCGGAAAAGCATATCCGTCTGGACAGGCTTGTAGAAATAGCCGCATCGGCTCCTATGCTGTCATATACTCCCCTTGATATATCTCCGCTTTTGGACAGAACCGCGGACAGACCCGTCAGAATAGCGGTGGCATCGGATAAGGCGTTCTGCTTCCGATACGAGGAAAACCTTGATATCCTGCGGCGTGCAGGATGCGAGACGGTTTTTTTCTCGCCCATGAATGACAGGTCTCTCCCCGAAAGCATCGGCGGACTTATCCTCAGCGGAGGATATCCTGAGCTGTATGCGGATAAGCTGTCTGCCAACATATCCATGCTGACCGATATCCGCACACGCATATCCGAGGGACTTCCCGTAATAGCCGAATGCGGTGGATTTATGTATCTGGGTAATACCTTAGAGGATAACAACGGAAATGTGTACCCCATGGCAGGGGTCATAAACACCGATTCATACAAAACACCGTCTCTGTGCCGTTTCGGATATACCTATCTAACCGCCGCAGAGGATAATCTCCTATGCAGAAAGGGTGAACGTCTCACTGCCCATGAATTTCACCGATGGGATTCAACGGACTGCGGAAAGGGATTTGAAGCGGTGAAGGTACGTAGCGGAGCGGAATATCCCGCTTGTCATGCAAGTGAAAATATGTATGCGGGATTTCCTCATCTGTATTTCGGAGGAGACCCACGTCCGGCACTGAGGTTTGCAGAAAAATGCCGTGCATATTCGGAGGGAAACAAATGAAACGAATAAGTTCAATTACTCCTGCCGACGCATCAGCTATGGAGCGTGCCCGTCAGCAATGGAACAATGTAGCAAAGCCTCTCCATAGTCTTGGTCTGCTGGAGGAAGCGGTAATAAAGATAGCAGGTATCACAGGCTCGGAAAATGTGACCCTGAGGAACCGTACAGCCGTGGTAATGTGCGGGGATAACGGTGTTGTCTGCGAGGGAGTAACTCAGTGCGGCAGTGAGGTCACTGCACTTGTGGCACAGGAAATGGCAAAGGGAAGATCGAATATCAACCGTATGGCGTCCCCGTTCTCCTGCGGGGTTTTAACAGTCGATGCAGGTATGCTGACGGATGTACCCGGTATTATCAGCATAAAAACCGATAAGGGAACGGGGAACATTGCCGCAGGTCCCGCTATGACCCGTGAGGCTGCGGAGACAATCATATCCCGTTCCATGGATATTGTTGGTCAGCTGGCGGAGCGGGGCTGTGATATAATAGTAACAGGTGAGATGGGTATAGGCAATACAACATCATCTGCCGCAGCAGCATCGGTCCTCCTTGATATTCCTCCCGAAAGGGTAACGGGACGAGGTGCGGGACTTACATCCGAAGGCCTTGCCCATAAGATAGAGACAGTTAAGCGCGCTATTGCCGTAAACAGACCTGACAGGAACGATGCCCTTGATATCCTTGCGAAGGTGGGGGGATTTGACATTGCGGGAATAGCGGGTCTGTTCCTTGGAGGAGCATATTATCATGTACCTGTAGTGATAGACGGCTTCATCTCCGCAGTATCTGCCGCTCTGGCAGCAGGGATATGTCCTTATGCCGGGGATTATATGCTGTGTTCCCACGTTTCAAGGGAACCTGCAGGACAGATGATACTTGACCAACTTGGCATGAGACCCCTTATCACAGCGGAAATGTGCCTGGGAGAGGGAACGGGAGCCGTCCTGCTTCTGCCTATGCTGGATGCAGCTATAGAGGTATATTCTTCTGCACATAAATTTGATGAATTGCCCATGCAAAAGTATGAGGAGTTGGAATAAAATGAGAATTGCAGCAGCTATACTGCCCCTGCTGGCAGGCTTCCTGCTTGATGCAATGATAGGAGACCCCTATAATATGCCCCACCCCGTAAGGCTCATGGGCAGCATGATATCCGCCCTTGAAAAAAAGCTGCGAAGTGCCTACCCCGGGGATCCGGAAATAACGGGAAAGCTCCTTGTGATAATAATGACATCGGTATGGTTCATTATTCCTGCAGCAGTCCTTATTGTTCTGTACAAGATCAACATTACCGCAGGGATAGCCGCCGAAAGCATTATGTGCTTTTATGCCATTGCTCCAAGATGCCTGTGCAGTGAGAGCATGAAGGTCTGCAGTGCTCTCCGTGAAAATGACACCGAAAAGGCACGTAAGGCTGTGTCAATGATAGTTGGACGTGACACGGCTGTTCTTGATGAAGCGGGGATAACCAAGGCTGCGGTGGAGACCGTTGCGGAGAACTGCTCCGACGGGGTAACAGCACCTATAATGTGGATGGCCCTGTTTGGCGGAGCGGGAGCATTCCTGTACAAGGCTGTTAACACAATGGATTCCATGGTTGGATATAAGAATGAGAAATACATACGCTTCGGACGTGCCGCTGCACGTCTGGATGATTTCTGCAATTATTTTCCGGCAAGAATAACCGCTCTGATAATGATACTATCGGCGTTCATTCTCAGAATGGACGGAAAAAATGCAGCAAGGATATGGAAGCGTGACCGCCGACGCCATGCGAGTCCCAACTCAGCTCAGACCGAATCGGTATGTGCAGGTGCACTGGATGTGATGCTTGCAGGTGACGCATGGTATTTCGGTGAGCTGCACAAAAAGGAGACTATAGGGGATGATATCCGTCCCATTGAAGCGGAGGATATCGTCAGGGCAAACAAGCTTATGTACTGCACCGCAGTTATTGTTCTTCTTGCGGTCTGCGTGATAAGAGCCTTGCTGTTTGCAAAGTTCGGAGTGATAATGGATGAATAAATACCGGCATGGGGGCGATATTTACTCCCGGAAAGTCAGGATAGATTTCTCGGCAAATATCAACCCTCTTGGAATGCCCGAAAGCGTTAAAAGGGCAGCAGTCCGCAGCATAGAGAGCTGTAAGGTCTATCCCGATCCTTTATGCCGTGAGCTTACCTGTGCCATAGCTGAATATGAAAATGTTCCCCCCGAAAGCATACTCTGCGGATGCGGAGCGGCTGATCTTATCTACCGTATAATAGGCGGAGCAAAGCCAAAGAAAATTCTTGTGACTGCACCAACCTTTTCGGAATATGAGAAGGCGGCGGACTGCTTTCTGTGCAGAACCGAACATTATATGCTGAAAAGCAGCAACGGATTCCGGCTTACGGAGGATGTGCTTAAAAAAATCGACAGTACAACGGATATGTTTTTCCTGTGCCGCCCGTCAAATCCTGCAGGGGAGATCTGCGGAACGGACATTCTGAAAAGGATAATTGAACGATGCTGTGAAACGGGAACTGTCCTTGCTGTAGATGAATGCTTTATGGATTTTTCGGAGAATAGTGAACGGCTTTCCGCAAAGCAGTTCTATGACAGCGGTATAATAATCCTGAAGGCATTTACAAAGATATTTGCAATGGCAGGACTTCGTCTGGGATATATGATATGCAGCGACGGTGATATCATCAAAAAAACAAGGAATGCGGGGCAGTGCTGGAGCGTATCGGTTCCCGCACAGGCGGCAGGGATAGCTGCCTGCGGCGAGAGCGGTTTCGTTAAGCGTTCCTCTGCATATGTTTCACAGGAGAGAGGATATCTTATGGAACGGCTTTCTGAAATGGGGATAGAGGTTTTCCCCTCAGAGGTGAACTTTATCCTGCTCCGAAGCCAATATCCCCTTGATAAAATGCTTATGGAGGAGGGGATAGCGATACGCAGCTGCAGTAATTATGTCGGTCTGGATAACAGCTATTTCCGTATAGCTGTCAGGACCCATGAGGAAAATGAGATACTTATTAATGCCCTTCGCAGACATTTGAAAGGAGCGGACTGATATGGCAAAAGCCATTATGATACAGGGTACCATGTCCAATTCGGGAAAGAGCTTTATTGCCGCCGCTCTCTGCAGGATATTCATGCAGGACGGCTACAGTGCCGCACCCTTCAAATCCCAGAACATGGCTCTTAATTCCTACATAACAGAGGATGGTCTTGAAATGGGACGGGCACAGGCCATGCAGGCTGAGGCTGCGGGGATAAAGCCGTCGGTGCTTATGAATCCCATTCTGCTGAAGCCCACATCGGACGTGGGTTCACAGGTCATCATCAATGGCAGGGCTATCGGAAATATGAGAGCGTCGGAGTATTTCCGCCGCAAAAGGGAGTTTATTCCTCAGATAACCGAAGCATATAATTCCCTTGCAGCACAGCATGATATTATTGTTATCGAGGGTGCGGGAAGTCCTGTGGAGCTGAACCTTAAATCGGAGGATATCGTTAATATGGGTATGGCAAGGCTTGCGGATGCACCGGTTCTGCTCACAGGAGATATTGACCGCGGAGGAGTTTTCGCTCAGCTTATCGGCACGCTTATGCTTCTTGAAAAGGAGGAGCAGGACAGGGTCAAGGGACTTATCGTAAACAAGTTCAGAGGGGATAAGAGCATATTCTCCGACGGTGTAAAAATACTTGAGGAAAAAGGCGGAAAGCCTGTTGTTGGTGTTGTGCCTTATCTCCGGTGTGATATTGACGATGAGGATAGTCTTTCGGACAAGCTTGAAAGAAAAACTGAGGGTGCAGTGAAAATAGCGGTCATCCGTCTGCCCAGACTGTCAAACTTTACCGATTTTGATGTGTTCTCTCAGTATGAGGGAGTTTCGGTGCAGTATGTAACAGCTCCCTCGGAGCTGGAGAAAGCTGATATGATAATCATTCCCGGAACGAAAAGCACCATTTCCGATATGCTTTGGATGAGGAGCAGCGGCATGGAAGCGGCTGTGAAGAAGCGTGCGGCGGCGGGAGTTATGATCTTCGGCATATGCGGAGGATATCAGATGCTGGGTGAAAGCATCTCAGACCCCCTGAGGACGGAAACTGACAGCACATTCCCCGAAACCATAGACGGTATGGGTCTGCTTGGAGGAAGGACTGTATTTTCGGGAGAAAAGAGAACAGTTCAGGTGTCGGGCAGGACAGGTGAGCTGTCAGGCGGTTTTGCAGCTCTCAGCGATATGCCTGTTTCCGGCTATGAGATACATATGGGAATGACAGAGACCGACGGGACTCCCCTGTGCCGTTTCAGTGACGGCACTCCTGACGGTGAGATAAGAGGAAATGTCTGCGGAAGCTACATTCACGGCATTTTCGATTCCCCAGAAATGTCTGGGGGGATAGTTGATATTCTCTGCAAGGGTAAGGGGATATCCGTCGGTCATACTGCAATAAGCCGCAGCGAGTACAAGGAACGTCAGTACGATATCCTTGCCGAGGGCGTGCGGAACAATATTGACATGAAGCTGATATATAACATAATTTTCGGAAACGGATAGGGGTCATACATATGGATAGTCTGATCTACAGTCTTAATGCTACTATTCCCGTGTTTATGGTAATGGTAGTGGGATGGGTACTGATGAAGGCAGGATTGCTGAATAATGAAGCGTTTCTGTCGGTATCTAATAAATTTATTTTCAAGGTATGTCTCCCGGTGATGCTTTTTCTTGATCTGCTGAATACGGACATTGTTTCCGATTTCGATCTTGATCTGGTGATATACGGAGCGGTTATAACTACAATTGCCTTTTTCCTCATATGGCTGGGGGCAAGGCTGTTTATACGAGACAGGAGCATTATCGGTGCATTTGTTCAGGCGGCTTACCGAAGCTCCATCGCCGTACTTGGCATCGCCTTCATGACCAATATTTACGGCAGTGCAGGCAAGATACCTATGATAATAATAGGCAGTGTGCCCCTTTTCAACATTTATGCAGTCATGGTGCTTACCTTTGAGGCGAACAGCGCCGAAGCAAATGCGGATATTGGGGCAAAGCTGAGAAAGGCGGCTGTGGGGATAGTGAAAAACCCTATAATTATCAGTATTATTGCAGGCTGTGCCGCATCGCTTCTTAAGCTGTGGCTGGGATTTGAGCTTCCTCATATAATAGGAAAAACGCTGAACAGCATAGGGTCTCTCGCTTCGCCGCTGTCACTTATTGTGATAGGAGCGTCCTTTGAGGGAAGAAAGGCAATAGCAAAGATAAAGCCTACAGTGATCTGCTCGGCTATCAAGCTTATTGTACTTCCCGCAGCATTCCTTTTTCCTGCGGTGTGGCTGGGATTCAGAGACCAGGCACTTACAGCACTTGTTATTATGCTGGGCTCGCCAACTACTCCTTCAAGCTATATTATGGCAAAGAACATGCATAATGACGGTGTGCTTACATCAAGTGTAATTGCTGTCACCACACTGCTTTCATCCGTGACACTGACCTTCTGGATATTCCTTATGAGGTTTATGGGGTATATGTAATATAACTTACAGATGTACGTTTGTATTCGATAAAGAGGACTTGATAACCATGGCAAAAAAGCTTGCTCCCGTCTGGATAATAGCCGCAGGCTGTCTCTGGGGAGCTATGGGATTGTTTGTAAGAAAATACAGCTCCTTCGGAGTTGAAGCTATGAGCGTAGTTTTCCTGCGGGCACTGGTCACATCGGCAGTAACTTTTGTTATCTGCCTGATACAGGCTCCAGGTCAGCTCAAGATACCCTTCAGGGATATGTGGATATTTGCGGGAATGGGCATAGCAAGCATAGTATTTTTCAACTATTGCTATTTCACAGCCATTAATCTTATGTCATTGTCTGCGGCGGCAATACTGCTGTACACATCTCCGGTATTTGTAGCAGTCTTTTCGGCGGTTATTTTCAAGGAAAGGATAACGGGCATAAAGATAGCTGCTATGTTCATATCCATTCTGGGACTTGCTCTTGTAACGGGTCTTATAGGCGGCAGCACTGAGGTAACACCCTTAGGGATAATATTCGGGATAGGCTCGGCTGTAGGATATGCTTTATACAGCATTTTCAATCGTTATGCTATCAACAGGGGATATACACCTCTTGCAACGATAAGCTGGTCTTTTTTATTTGCGGCAGCTGTATCGGTATTCTTTGCCGATCTTCCTGCCATAGGCAGTATGATGTCAGGCACGCCAATGATGATACCCTTTACATTCCTTTTTGCAGTGACTGTATCGGTTCTGCCCTACTTCCTTTACTCTGTGGGACAGAGGGGCACGGAGAACAGCAAGGCGGCAGTTCTTGCATCGATCGAGCCTGCAGCGGCAACGCTTATAGGTGCTATGGTTTATCATGAATATCCCACATTGACAGCTGCAGCGGGAATAGTCCTTGTATTTACGGCTTTAGTACTGTGTATAGATAAATCAGATAAAAACTGAAAGCAAATTATTATATAGTTTGCTGATTGAAAACAGCAGACAAGGATAGTATAATATTTGTATGTCACTCTCCGCAGATAGCGGGGAATAATGAAAGGGTGCGGGTCTTTGTATTATTGCTGCGGTATCTCCGATAAGGGCTCCGTTAAGGAGCATAACGAGGACGCTTTCCTCATAAATAAAATAGTGCTGTCAAAGGCTCAGATGGAAAGCGATATGAAACCGCCTTTCATTGCCGCTGTTGCTGACGGTGTAAGCGGCGAAGCGTCGGGAGAGGTCGCATCCCGTCTTGCTCTGGAGCTGCTTTCGGGCATTCGCTACAACAGCCGTGTCAAGCTCCGTCCTAAGGTCATGGGCATCCATACCAAGCTGAAAAAATACGGCTCCACACATGCCGGCTCCGCTAATATGCAGACTACTCTATGTGCACTTGCTGTGGATGAATCGGATAACGCTTACGTCATAAATGTGGGAGATTCAAGAATGTACCGCTACCGCAGCGGCTGTCTGAAACAGCTTTCCACGGATCAGTCACTGGTTCAGCTGCTGTATGAGCAGGGGAAAATAACCCGTGAGGAGCAGAAGCACCATGCCCAGAGAAATATTATCTTCCCCGTTCTCGGCAGTCTTGACGATGACCCCGATCCTCAGATACGCCGCATTCCCTGCGGTATCAGACGGGGAGATATTATTATAATATGTACCGATGGCCTTTCGGATTATATCACTATGGGCGAATTTGAGGAGATACTTGAAATGCCCATGAGATTGTCCAAACGGCTCGGCAGGCTTGTTGAAACAGCCATAAAAAACGGCAGCACCGACAATATCACTGCTGTCGGGATATCTGCTTATGATGAATGATCTCACCTCAGGAACAGATAATAAATTATCCCGTAGACCAGGGATGCGGCTGTTCCGTAGAGGATAACGGGACCTGCGATAATAAATATTTTCGCTCCCAGACCAAGTACGAAGCCCTCTGATTTGAATTCCACCGCAGGTGATGATACTGCGTTGGCAAAGCCAGTTACCGGTACAAGAGTTCCCGCTCCGCCATGCTTTGCAAGCTTTTCGTATAGTCCAAGTCCTGTAAACAGTGCGGAGAGGAAAACCAGAGTTATTGTGCACCATGAGGCAGCTGTCTTTTCATCCGCACCAAGATAGGTGTAGAGCTGTATGAAGCCCTGTCCGATACAGCATATCAGACCACCGATAACAAAGGCTTTCGGAATATCTATCCAGCTTTTGGAGTTGGGAGAAGCAGCCTTGACCATGTCGCTGTATTCCTGCTTTGATAATCTGCTTTGTGACATTTTTTCACGTCCTTTCATTTTTTGTGATGCAATAATATTATTTCGCAGGAGACCAATAATATACATATAAGGAGCATATCAGATGCTGAAAAATATACTTTCACCGGAAAAATGTGCGGGATGCCGCATTTGCTGCATTTTCGACAGCTACGATATCTGGGAGACTCCCGTTGTGAGCCGTGAGCTTCGGGACAGGATACTTTCTCAACGCAGCGATATCGAATTCATATCCAAGGGTGACTCCATCGACAGCTTTCTTTTCAAAGTAAGACCCTATGAGATAGACGGACGGGGACTTTTCTCCTGTCCCGCTCTTGACCACAGCAAGGGCTGCACTCTGGGGGATAACAAGCCCTTCGACTGTAAGATATGGCCCTACCGCATAATGGATATGAACGGCAGACGTGTTATCACCATAGCTTCCATCTGCCCCGAATTGTATGCGAGACCGCTGAAGGAGCTTGTTGATGAACTGAAAAACGGTCTTGCTGACATTATTTTCAGGGAGGCAGACAAAAACCCCGATATCATCAAGCCCTATGAGGACGGTTATCCTGTGCTCATGGCTGAAAAAATGCACATATGATACTAATACTAATAACCATTTAACCTATGGATAAAATACGGCGGCTATAATGCATCCTCTCTGCGTCAAGCTCCCTTGCCGGGCAGAAAGCCCGCCTGCGGTCGCTTTCCTTGACTTGGATTATTCTATCTGTCGGCTTTGTCTATAGGGAACCTCGTTTAAACCTCCTTCACGGCATGTTTTCTATGACTTACATCACCTGCTGCGTTAACAAACCTTGTAATACATCAAGTATTACGGCGACAGCTGCTTGCAGGTGCAGTTGCCTTGCAGCTGATGTAAGTCATGTACGAAAACCTGCTCGTGTCCCGGTTTTTAGAGAACCCCTATAGAACGATTTGGAATTAGTATGACCCGATATTCACAGAAATTTCTAAAAAACATAGTGACAAAATTGAAAAAATAAGGTATAATATTATCACATCAAGTTCAGACCCATTCGTCCGGACTACAGAAAGGAATGTTTTATCATGTCACAGACCTCAAAGAAACCATTTTACATTACTACTCCGATCTATTATCCATCGGGCAATCCCCATATCGGACACTGCTACACCACAGTAGCCTGCGATTCCATCGCACGTTACAGACGAATGCAGGGCTATGACGTGATGTTCCTCACAGGCACCGACGAGCACGGTCTCAAGATCGAGCAGAAGGCTGCCGAAAAGGGCGTTACACCCAAGCAGTATGTTGATGAGATAGTTGAGATATTCAAGAATCTCTGGTCATTCATGAATATCAGCTATGACAGATATATCCGTACAACCGATGATTACCATGTTGAAACGGTGCAGAAGATATTCAAGGCTCTTTATGACAAGGGCTATATCTACAAGGGCGAGTACAAGGGCAAATACTGTACTCCCTGCGAGAGCTTCTGGACTGAATCCCAGCTGGATGAAAAGGGCTGCTGCCCCGAGTGTCACCGTGCAGTTACAGAGGCTAAGGAGGAGGCTTACTTCTTTAAGATGTCTCCCTTTGCTGACCGTATCGAAAAGCTGCTTACAGAAACAGATTATCTCCAGCCAAAGACAAGAGCTGTTGAGCTTGTAAACAACTTTATCCGTCCCGGACTGGAGGATCTCTGCGTATCCAGAACTACCTTCAAGTGGGGCATCCCCGTTACATTTGATGATAAGCACGTTGTTTACGTATGGATAGACGCTCTTTCCAACTATATCTCCGCTCTTGGCTACGAGAACGGCACCTACAATGATTACGACAGGTTCTGGCCTGCAGATGTTCACATGGTGGCAAAGGATATCATGAGATTCCATGCTATCATCTGGCCTGCAATGCTGATGGCTCTTGATCTTCCCATGCCAAAGCATCTTGCCGTACACGGCTGGATAACCTTCAACGGACAGAAGATGTCAAAGTCCCTGGGCAACGTTGTGGATCCCCTTATCCTGGGCAAGAGATACGGTGCTGACGCAATCAGATATCACATTCTCCGTGAGATGGCTCTCGGTGCTGACAGCTCATTCTCCAACGAGATCATGATAAACAGGATAAACTCCGACCTTGCCAACGATCTGGGCAACCTTGTTTCCCGTACTGTAGCAATGGTGGAGAAGTATTTCGGCGGTACACTCCCTGCGGAGAAGCAGTCCGATGCAATGGACGAGGAGCTTATCTCCATGGCAAAGACTCTGAGAGATATCGTTGACGGCTGCATGGACAATACACAGCTGAACATTGCACTTGCTGAGATATTCAAGGTTATCTCCCGTGCAAATAAGTACATTGACGAGACAGCTCCCTGGGTGCTTGCCAAGGATGAAGCAAACAAGCCGAGACTTGCAGCTGTGCTCTACAATCTCCTTGAAGCTATCAGAATAACATCCACA
This sequence comes from Huintestinicola sp., assembly GCA_051882495.1. Lineage (GTDB taxonomy): Bacteria > Bacillota > Clostridia > Oscillospirales > Ruminococcaceae > Huintestinicola. Next base: position 16,711 of record JBJERX010000022.1, read on the forward strand.
CTCCTTTACCCCTTCATGCCTTCAACAATGCCTGAGGTATGGGAGCAGATAGGTGCAGGGGAAAGTGATGTTACCTATGAGAATGCCGGAGTATTCGGAGTTCTCAGAGCGGATGTTACGGTCAAGAGAGGCAGAGTGCTGTTCCCAAGAATTGACGTTGACAAGGAAATTGACGAGCTTAACGCTCTTATCGCCGCAGCTGCTCCTAAGGAAGAACCTAAGGCTGACCTTAAACCTATCGGAGAGCAGATCGGTATTGATGACTTTTTCAAGTCGGATATGAGAGTGGCACAGGTCAAGGCGTGCGAAAAGATTCCCAAGGCAAAGAAGCTGCTTAAGCTCACACTGGATGACGGATTCGGAGAGAGACAGGTAGTATCAGGAATCGCAAAGTGGTATGCACCCGAGGATCTTATCGGCAAAAAGGTGATCGTCGTGGCAAATCTTGCACCGGCAAAGCTCTGCGGAGTTGAATCCAACGGAATGATAGTAGCTGCGACCGTGGGAGAGGACGCAAAGGTTATTTTCGTTGATGACAGCATCCCCAACGGAAGCAAGCTTTCATAATCGTAAAAAGAATAGCAATAATAATGGAGTCATCGAAAGGTGGCTCCTTTTTATTATGAAAATAAAATATTATTCAGGAATTAGCACTCTATCATGATAATTGCTGATTTTTTGAAAAAAGTTTTTAAAAACCCCTTGACAATCGGCGAAAATCGTGTATAATATAATTAGCACTCAGGGAGAATGAGTGCTAACACATCAAGTCATCAAGTGCTAACAGGCATTAAGAAAGCGGTGAATCCCCTCTGATGATAAATAAACTGGATGACAGAAAGCTGCGTATCCTTGCTGCAGTCATTGATGAATATATCGTTACGGGTGAACCCGTAGGCTCAAAGGTCATTGCCTCTATGCCGGGGATAAAGGTTTCCCCCGCAACCATCCGCAACGATATGGCACTTCTTGAACAGCTGGGTTATCTTGAACAGCCTCACACCTCTGCGGGACGTATCCCCACCTACTCAGGCTACAAACTGTATATTGAGCATCTGATGCCGGAAAGAAGCCTCTCGGATGACGAGAAGGATATGCTGGACAGCATTCTTGATATTGAAGTCCCCACTGAGGACGCTCTTATCGAAAATGCATCAAAGGCTCTTGCTGAGATAACACACTGTGCCGCAGTTGTTTCAAATATGGCTCCCCAGTTCTCGGTCATTACTAAGGTCGATGCGATACCTACGGGCAAGAGGATGTATGTTCTGCTGATGATAACCTCATCGGGCAATATACAGAATAAAGTGTGCCGTCTGGAATTTGACCTTACCGAAGAACAGCTGTCATTCTTCAATGAATTCATGACGCAGAACCTCAGCGGTGTTTCAGTTGATAGCCTCTCGGAGGATATGATAGAGAAGCTGACCGAAGCAATGGGTGCTTATATGATGACGCTGACACCTCTTATGAAGGGTGTGTGCGAACTGGCAAAAAGCTTCATGCACAGCGATGTCCATGTCAGCGGAGAGAAAAATCTCCTTGCGAGGCAGGATATCGACGCAGCTGAAATACTCAGCTTCCTTGAGAAGAAAAATGAGTTTTCGGGGCTGCTGGATTCCAGCTTCAGCAATCTGCAGGTAATGTTCTCTGCAGAAAACGGAAATGCTGTTATCAGCAACTCAAGCATGATAGTTTCAAAAATACGCAAGGGCAACAAGACCGCAGGTTCTCTCGGACTGATAGGACCTATGCGTCTTGATTATGCAAAGATAATCCCTTATATCGAGTATCTTACCGACAGGATAAGCGAGCTTATCACAGGTGAGGAAGACGAGATCGGTCAGCCGACACTTACAGACCTGACCCGGAAGAAAGGAGACGTTTAAACCCGATGTCTGAAGAAAAAAAGAACATGACGGAGGAAGCTGCCGAGAACACAGCCGAAGAAGCTGCGGCCCGGACAGAGCCTCCCGCTGATGATACTGCCGCTCCCGCAGAGGAGGCTGAAGAAAAAACTGCCGAGGAAAAGCTTGCCGATGAGGTGGAGCAGCTTAAAAAGTCCCTCAGCGAGGAAAAGGAAAAATACCTGCGTCTGGATGCGGAATACTACAATTACCGCACCCGTTCCCTTAAGGAAAAGCAGGACGCTTATGACAGTGCACTTATCAGGTTTACAACCGATATCCTTTCGGTTGTGGATAACTTTGAAAGAGCATTGGCAGCAGAGACCGAAGACACAACATATAAGAAGGGTATCGAGATGATATTCAATCAGTATGTTGACATTCTCGGAAAGCTTGGTGTTGCAGAGATAGAAGCTCTGGGCAAGCCCTTTGACCCAAACTTCCACAATGCGGTGACTCAGGTGGAGGATGACAGCTTCGGCGAAAATACAGTATCCCAGGTATATCAGAAAGGCTATACCTTAGGCAAAAAGGTTATAAGACCCGCAATGGTCGTTGTAGCCAATCCGTAATCCATTTATCAACAAGAAAACTTTAATTCTGAAAGGATGATTTATATGTCAAAGATCATTGGTATCGACTTAGGTACAACAAACTCCTGCGTAGCCGTTATGGAAGGCGGCTCCGCAGTCGTAATCGCTAACTCCGAGGGTGCAAGAACTACTCCCTCAGTAGTAGGCTTCACAAAGACAGGGGAAAGACTTGTTGGTCAGGTAGCTAAGCGTCAGGCTGTTACAAACGCTGACAGAACAGTCTCTTCCATCAAGCGTCACATGGGCTCCGATTACAAGGTTGCTATCGACGATAAGAAGTACACTCCTCAGGAGATCTCCGCTATGATCCTCCAGAAGCTCAAGGCTGATGCAGAGGCTTATATCGGTGAGCCTGTTACAGAGGCAGTTATCACTGTTCCCGCGTACTTCACAGACGCTCAGCGTCAGGCTACAAAGGATGCAGGTCAGATCGCAGGTCTTAATGTAAAGAGAATCATCAATGAGCCTACAGCGGCTGCTCTCTCCTACGGTATTGACAAGGAAGAGGATCAGACTATCATGGTTTACGACCTTGGCGGCGGTACATTCGATGTATCCATCATTGAAATGGGTGACGGCGTTCAGGAGG
>JBJERX010000023.1:0-4681 GCA_051882495.1 Huintestinicola sp.
AGTAAGTGTAGTGAGTTACACTTACGCCCATTTGTAAGTTGATTTTCTCGCTCTGTTTGTTTTCGCTTTGGTTTGCATTTTGCGTGCGTTTGGATTGCACTTGGTTGCCTGAATTAAGGCGGTCTGATTGTCATTTGCTCGCCCATAAATTACCTCCGAATTGATTTTATATATCTGCCTGCCCACAGTAAACGAGTGGGATAACAGCCGAAAAAGAACGCGAAAAAAGCCGCTGAAATCACAATGTTTCACCGACTTTAACCGTATTTAGCAAGTTCTTCTTGCTCTATGGTGGTTAGCCATTCGATTAAGTTAGATTGTTAATTAAAGGTGTAAACCTCCTGAAAAATCGTATGCTTATAAAAGCCTATCGCGGCTTACGAATTTTTTGTATGCCGAAAACACCTTGCACCATAATTCGCAAGCTAAGGCAAGAACGGACTTCTTCCGTTCAAAATCATTCTGCCTTTTATTGACTGACCTCGTCCACCGCAGAACTCATACCTTTGAAAGGTACAATACCACTCATACATTACCGTGATACACTGTGTATTTTATCACAATGAAAGTGGGATGTCAATAGATTTACAAAACAAACGTTTGCAATTTTTGAGAAGTTTTGTCGAAAGTAAACGACTGAAAATAACACTTCGGTCTTTTACTTATTGTCATAAAGATGACTAAAACTAAATAAGGATTGCTTCCAAATTACTTGCCACGTAAATTCTCGTTTGGTGGTACTCTTTGAATATTATTCTTCTTTTGGCTTAGATAAAAACCTGCAACAAACTTGTTACAGGTTTCTTACCAAAGGGGGTGTTATTTGCCCTCTCATTTATATAAGGACAACTACTGCCCGAAATTATGCAAGCAATTTTTAAAAATTAGAACTTTATGCTTTCAATGCTTGCAAACATTAATCATTTATTACCGACCCTGATGGTATTTTGAAAAGCGGTTTTCTTAAAACTTGAGATTTCTTTTTTGCTATTGAATTTGTCTTGGCTTTATATCCCTTTTCTTTTATCTGGTAATTTGACAGTGAAATGATGAAAGGAGCCAGCAAACAACCAACGACTATAAATATTACGGGTAATACACTACCACAGGCGAAATAGGAGAGTGTGCCTATCAAAACAGCAAACAATATAGAGTCATATGAGTATTTAAGTATTTCCTTAAAAGAGAATTTTTCAGATGATTTTGGTGTAACCAGGAAAACAGCTTTCTTTCCGCATATGCCAAGCAATACAGTTTTAAGCATCATAGGCGCAAGAGAAGCATAGGTTGCGATATTTACGATAAAATAAGGCAACAGCAGAAACACATTTCTGTTTTTATGGTAAACGTACAAATCGGGTATCATAGGCGAACATAAAAACAAAATCATTATGAAATAAACACCCAACGAATACCGTATAATGGGATAGCCAAGGAAACCAAGCGTTATTGTACATATTGCCAATAAGAAACTTAATACAGGCACTATTGGCAGGCTGTAATGCGATAGCTTTATGTCCAGCTTCTCAAACCAGCTCATTTTGGACTCATTGATTTGTTTGTTGTATTTCTTCATGTATTCGAGATTACCCTGAGTCCACTTGCATTGCCGCTTCTTGAGAGATACATAGTTGACGGGAAATTCTTCATAGCATAAAATATCGGGGGCATAAATAATATCCAATCCGGCATTTTTAATCTCGACAGCAAAAGAAATATCTTCAGCCACGACCAAAGGGAATCCGCCAGTTGCTTCATAGCAGGTACGGCTGATGGTCATGCCGTGACCAATGAGTGCATTTGCTCCATAAAAGTTTTTTATTACTTGAACGGTTGTACCATTGCTTCCGACACACAGTCCCATAAGTCGTTGAAAGACATTATCGCCTTCCTGTGCAATATGTTTAGCCTGTACCGCACCGCATTTTTGATTATAGTTGAAATATTTAAGAACTTTTGTGATATAATCGGGCGGTATGACCTCATCGCTATCGAGGACAACAAAATAATCGTAATCGTGGCGATCCTTTAAATAGTTATTGAGATTACCGGCTTTGTAGCCCGTTCTGTCCGTCCGTCGAACGACTTCTACGTTACCGTGGCGCACTCTGTATTTATTGATTTCTTTAATGTATTTCGGATCACTGCTATCATCGAGTATAATAGTTTTGAAGTTTGGATAGTCCTGTTTCCTACAAGCGGACAGAGCTTTCGGGTTAAAATCATTACAGGTGCAATACAGCAATAAAAATCTCGGTGCCGAATCTGGCACAACCTTATAGTCTTCTATCTTTTTGTATTGTTTATCTAACTTTTTACGTAATACGGCGTATGCAATAGAAAACGTAAGGTCTTTGATACTGCCAAACCAAAGGATAGAAAGAACGGCTGTATTGATTGCAAGCAAAATAATAATGAATACCGTTTTAACAGTACTGTATTCATTTAGCCCCATAGCTATCGTAGTCAGCGAATACACCAAAAAAGCCGTACAACATAACCATGCGGTAATAATAATGATGTAGAGTGTGGGTTTTTTCTTCATTGTTTTAATGTCCGATATATGGACAACCTCCTGTTCTTCTTTGAGTTCACTCACATTAAAAACAGCGAATGATATAAGATTGTCCACGAATTATCAAAGTTTTTTTCACGGATATTTTTCCTTATCTGTTTTAATTACTACTTTACATTATTTTTAGGCTTATGGTATAATACCATTAAAAGCATACAGGAAAAAGACTCAATGGACCACACCTTGTACGAGAAAACAGAATATGCGCTTGGTTTGATTGCTGAGGGGAACGATACCGGCGTTGATCTTATATATGCCTGCATGGGTAAGACAATGCTTTTCATTGCAAAGGGTGTCGTTAAAGACTCTTTTATAGCCGAAGACGTGGTACAAGAGAGTTTTTTAAAAATTGTAAAGCATATCGCTAAATATAAAAAAGGAACAAACGGTTATGCTTGGATTTGTCGCATAGTGCGAAATACAGCGTTAAACAGTTTAAAAAGTAACAAAGGACGTAACGAACAAAATATCGACGATTTTCTATTCTTATCTGACGGGGACAATTTTGCTACTAAATCGGAAACACATATGCTTGTTGAAAAGGTTATGAACTCTTTGGCTCCTCCTATTGTCAAGCAAATGGTGTATATGAAATATTTCCTTGATATGACGGTTCGAGAAATAGCACAAGCAGTCGGGAAATCGAAATCATATGTATCAAAAGAAATTATAAAAGCCGAAGAATATATGAAAGAAATGCTTAAAGATTCGTGGACAAAATAAGGTGATACATTGTTATATAGCTGAAGAGGTGCATTATGAGAGATAAAAACATAAAGGATGAAGAACTGAATGCATTGTTCAGGGCATACGTCGAAGAAGAAGAAAGCCCGTTGGAAAGTGTAACGGACAAAGCAAAAAAATATATGCAAAAGCAGCCTAAACGTATTGCCGTTAAGGAACCGATTCTTGTCACGGAAAACGGAACGGGCGGAGATAAAACGGGACGACATGCAAAGAATATGTGGCTAATATGGGTGTCATGCGGTGTCTTTTTGTTTATTGTTGCGCTTTTCTTTCTATGGTATTTTTTAAGCGCCAACGGCGATCCTTTTATTTCAATTGACAAGTTTAGCATAGTAAGCCGTTCACAGTTGACGGAAACTTCAGCAACTTTCAGTGAACAGGAATTTATCCCTTTTATTAACAGCGAAGATGTTGTTGAGTATAAGGAATATAGCTTAACTAATGATAATACTCATCAGAATAGAGAGGTGGTTTTGTACTATCTCGAATACACTGAACAGGAAAATACTCAGGCGAAATTATATGTTGAGGTTGGTGGGTTGAATTTTGATGAATTGAACAACTACAAACAATTGAATGAATATCAGAAATTTGAAAACGTTACCTATTACGTAGGATTTGAGACGGAAGATAGCTTGACTTACATTTATTTTTTACACGATATTTACTCTTACAATCTCTCAATCAACACCACATCGGAAACATCAATTCAAATAATTTTGGAGCATATAAATAATAGTTATAACAATCTAAAATAAGAATCTGCCCAAGTGGGGTTGTTATGTTTAAATAATTCACCTCAAATAATAAAAAGGTCGGACGATATGTCCGACCTTTTTATACATTGCTTCGGGTGCTTTCTTAAAAAAGGAAAAATTCTAAATTGCTAATCTTATTTACTTTTCATATTGACTTTAATCTATTTTTATGGTAAAGTAATTATATAAAAATCGTTGGAGGTTGTGATGAAGCAGAAACCAACCATTGTTGCACAGAGATTGACGGAACTTCGTGAGGGAGTACACCTATCGCAAGCAAAACTTGCCGCACAGTTTGATGGAGTTGAGCAACCTGCTATATTCAGGTATGAAAATGCTCAGTCGTTTCCGCCTTACGGAGTGCTTATGCAATATGCCGATTTCTTCGACGTATCGCTTGACTTCATTTTCGGCAGAACGGACAACCCACAGGGTAAACTGTACGACTATCAACCCAAGGTTCTGAAAGACAACAAGCAAATGCAGGAGCTGATTGAAATGTGCTTTGACCCCAACTCCCCCGCAAATGCGAAGTTGAAAGAAACTCTTTTACGCCTTATGGAGGAACAGAAGTTATGAGAGCCGTGATTTACGCCCGATA
>JBJERX010000024.1:0-19463 GCA_051882495.1 Huintestinicola sp.
ATGCGACAGCATTTCGAGGGGAGGCGTACAAGACCGCCTCCCCTTCTTTCCTTTTTCACAACATTTACCTTCAAAACGTTCCGGGGAACGTTTTGAACGAAGCAAACTTTGTCCGGGATTCATGCACAATTACCGATTCCAAATTCTGTTTCGACAATCAGACAGCCGCTGTACATTTCCTGCACAGCGGCTGTCTGATTTTCAGCATAAATATCAATAATCGTAACCGATCTGAATAGCTTTCATGTTGTTCTCAATAAGATGTGCCTTCTTGGGAGGTACGATCTTTTCAAGAGCAGCCCTCACATCATCCATGGAAATGATGCCTGTCTCCTTGATAAGCTTTCCGATAAGGATAATGTTTGCTCCGCCCTTAAGCTCGTTGTCATCAGCAAGCTTTGTAGCAGGTATCTCAAATACAGTGATATCCTCTCTTGTGTTCTTGGAATCAACAAGAGTACTGTCAACGAATACCTTTCCCCCGGGAACAACAGTGCCGATGAACTTCACAAAGGAAGGTTCATTCATTACAATTAGCTGAGTGGGATTGGTTACCATAGGTGAACCGATAGGCTCATCTGAAAGACATACGGAGCAGTTGCATGTGCCGCCTCTCATTTCGGGACCGTAGCTGGGAAGCCATGAAACCTCCTTGTCAGCAATAAGACCGCAGTATGCAAGTACCTTTCCCGCAAAAAGAATACCCTGACCGCCGAAGCCGGCAAGCTGAATTTCTTCTGTCATTATCAAAGCACCGCCTTTCCGTCATTTTCAGCAGTAATGTCCTTGTATACACCCAGAGGATAGTAAGGTATCATCTCTGTGCGTACACGCTCCATTGACTGCTCGGGTGTCATACCCCAGTTTGTAGGACATGTGGAAAGAACCTCAATAATTGAGAAGCCCATCTTGTTCTTCTGCATCTCAAAGCCCTTGCGGATAGCCTTCTTGGCGGCTGCAATGTGTGCAGGGCTGTCAACGGCTACTCTCTCGGCGTATGCTGTGCCTGTAAGTGTTGAAAGCATTTCGCATACTCTTACGGGATAACCTGCGACCTTGGGGTCACGTCCGAAGGGTGTAGTCTGTGTTACCTGACCGGGAAGAGTTGTGGGAGCCATCTGACCGCCTGTCATGCCGTAGATAGTGTTGTTGATAAAGATGATAGTGATGTTCTCTCCTCTTGTTGCGGAGTGAACTGTTTCACATGTTCCGATAGCAGCAAGGTCACCGTCACCCTGATATGTAAAAACGAACTTGTCGGGGCGGGAACGCTTTACACCTGTTGCAACAGCAGGAGCACGTCCGTGTGCAGCCTCGATCATGTCACAAGCAAAATAATCGTAGGAAACAACAGAGCATCCTACAGGGCAGATACCGATAGTATCGCCTTCAATGCCCATTTCGTCAATGACCTCGGCAGTAAGTCTGTGTACGATACCGTGAGTACAGCCGGGGCAGAAATGAGTGCTTAAATCAGTAAGTGCGTGGGGTTTTGTGAAAATAGCCATTATTTAAGCTCCTCCTTTGCGAGAATTTTGATCTGCTCCAGAACCTCGGAAGGCTTGGGAATAATTCCGCCTGTACGTCCGAAGAATCTTACGGGGCGTGTGCAGCTTACAGCCAGTCTGATATCGTCAACCATCTGACCCATGGACATTTCAACGTCAAGGAACACCTTAGCGTGCTTAGCAGCCTCAGCATAAGGAGCCTCGGGGAATGGCCAGAGTGTGATAGGACGGATAAGACCTGCCTTGATACCCTCTGCACGGGCTGCGTTTACAGCACTCTTTGCGATACGTGCGGAAGCACCATAGCCTGTTACGATGATATCAGCATCCTCTGCAAGATATGTTTCGTATTCGGGAAGCTCCTTCTTGACCAGTTCATAACGCTTGAAACGCTCTATGTTGGAATTTTCAAGCTTTTCGGGGTCAAGATAGAGAGAATTGATAATGTTGTGCTCTCTGCTGTTTCCGTGGCCTGTGCATGCCCATGGCTTCTCGGGCTCAGAGGAAGTTATCTCAGGGAAGGTAACAGGCTCCATCATCTGTCCCAGAAGACCGTCGGAAAGGATCATAGCGGGCATTCTCCACTTGTCGGCACTGTCGAAGGCCTTAACAACGTAGTCAGCCATTTCCTGTACAGAGCTGGGAGCATATACCAGCATGAAGAAATCGCCGTGACCGCCTGCCTTGGTAGCCATGTAATAATCGGACTGAGCAGGCTGGATGCCGCCGAGACCGGGGCCGCCTCTCTGTACATTGATGATAACACAGGGAAGATCGCTTCCTGCTATGTATGAGATACCCTCGGATTTCAGAGAAACTCCGGGAGATGAAGATGAGGTCATTGCTCTTACGCCTGCGGAAGCCGCACCGTAAACCATGTTGATAGCTGCGATCTCGCTCTCAGCCTGAAGGAAAACTCCTCCTGCCTTGGGCATACGCTTTGACATATAAGCTGCGATCTCAGTCTGAGGAGTGATAGGATAACCGAAATAGCACTTGCAGCCTGCTCTTACAGCAGCCTCGGCAAGAGCCTCGTTGCCCTTCATCAGACATCTTTCAGATTTGAACTGTGACAATTCTTTCACATCCTTCTTTAATTACTTTTCAACTGTTATTGCCCAGTCGGGGCAGATATTATAGCACATAGCACAGCCGATACATGCATTCATGTCGGTGCACTCTGCAGGACAGTATCCCTTAGGAGTTCTGATATCCTTGCGGATAGCTATTATCTTCTTGGGACAAGCGGTAACACAGAGTCCGCAGCCCTTGCAGCGGTTTCTGTCCACTGTCATTTTTGCCATCGTATGTTCATCCCTTTCATATTTATGTCGCTGCCGTCTGTATAACAGCTTTGACTGTTTTCAAGCCGGAGCCGAAAGTCATATGCTTCCGGCGGTGACTGTTTATTTACATAAGACCGCATCACTCTATAAAGCTATGCGGAGATATACGTTTTATTCCTCCCAGGGACTTGTTATGAACCGTCTCATGGGAAAGATCTTTTCATCCTTTATGAGAGCAGGGTCAATGCCCTCGGGAACAGTTGTGCAGAATACGGGAAGCCCCGCAGAAGCTGCAGTTTCATGAGCCTTGCCGATGCATGCATTGATGATATCGGCAGTAGTCTCAGCACCGAGATTTGAATTGTTTACGATACCCGTAGTCTTTATCCTGCATGCTCCTTCGATCTCATACATAAGCTCCAGTGCCTCAGCAGGCTCGGTGGTAAGATATCTGCGGAAGTTTACCACATAAAGCATCTCGACCTGATCGGATATGGAAGCAAGATAATCGCTGAACTTGCCCAGAGGATATGCTCCCGTATCATCACCGCCCATATCTATCACAAGGTTTCCCCCTGTTTCGGCGATGCCCCTCAGATCGAAGCTGAGCACGGGTATATCAAGATTTGTTCCCGCATAAAGGGGTGCGGCAAGCTCTACTCCCTTTTCGGAGAAAAGCTTTTTCAGGTCGGCAGTTCTGAAATAGGGATTGACCGTATCCATGTCAACAACCGTGACCCTTTCGCCCTTTTCGGCACAGCTGACAGCATAATTCGCAGCAAAGGAGCTTTTTCCGCTGCCATAGTGACCGGTTATTACAGTGATCTTTTTCATATGGTGATATATTCCTTTATTCAACGGAGATTATATAGTAATACACAGGCTGACCGCCGCTGATGAAGTTGATCTCTGCATTCTGTCCCAGCTTGGACTGCATTACCTCTTTCAGCTCCTCAGCACGTGAATCGCTTACATCCGTTCCGTAAATGACTGTAACGAAGGAAGCACCGCCCTTGATGCTTCTCATAAGCTTCTTTGTGAGCTTGAATGCCGCTCTGGACACGTCACGCTCGGTAAATGTGAGCCTGCCGTTTTCGAGGGCAAGTATGTCGCCGTTCCTGATGTCGTGGCCGCTGAAATTCGAGTCTCTTGCGGCAAAGGTGACAAGACCTGTCTGAACTCTGTCCGCAGCCTCAGCCATTGCCAGACGGTTTGAATCGAAATCGGAATCGGGATCAAAAGCCAGCATAGCGGACATACCCTGAGGAATGGAGGCTGTGCGGATAACGCAGATGTTCCTCTCCGAAAGTCTGACAGCCTGTTCCGCCGCCATAATGATATTCTTATTGTTGGGCAGCACGAAAACCGTTTCCGCAGGAACGGAATAAACCGCTCTCAGTATATCCTCTGCGGAGGGATTCATAGTCTGTCCGCCCTTAACAACTACATCCGCACCCAGGTCGGAGAACATGCACTCAATGCCCACACCTGCCGCAACAGTAACAAAGCCGAAGGGCTTCTCTGCGGGAACGGGCTTCAAAGCAGCTGCCTTTTCCTTTGCAGCCACAGCTGCCGCCTGCTTCTTCTCACGCTGGAGACGCATATTGTCTATCTTAAGGTTGCAGAGTGCACCGTAGGTCAGACCCTTTTCAATTGCCTGTCCGGGGTGATCTGTATGAACATGGACCTTGATGATATCCTCGTCATCCACCACCACAACGCAGTCGCCGATGCTCTCCAGGAACTTCCGCAGCTCTGCGGGAGATTTGTTTGTATCGGTAACATTGACAATAAATTCGGTACAGTAGCCGAATGTGATCTCCTGATCGTCATCATCTATAACTGTGAACGCCATACGGTCATCGGATTCCGCTTCGGCAATAGCAGGCTGTCTCGTCTCGCCTCTGAAGGAACGGAGCATCTCCTCAAAAATAATAACAAGACCCTTTCCGCCTGCGTCAACAACTCCTGCCTTTTTCAGGATAGGGAGCTGTTCGGGAGTTTTGTCAAGTGCAGTCTTTGCCGCAATGACAATATCCGCCCACAGAGCAACGGGGTCATTGGTGTTGAAAACAGATTCTCTTGCCTTCTCGGCAGATACTCTTGCAACAGTAAGGATAGTACCCTCAACAGGCTTCATAACAGACTTGTAAGCCGCCTCAACGCCTATTTCAAGAGCATTGGCAATATCCTCGCAGCCTGCCTCTTTCTTGTCCGCAAGGCCCTTTGCAAAGCCTCTGAAAAGCAGTGACAGAATAACACCCGAGTTGCCTCTGGCACCTCTGAGCATAGCAAAAGCCGCCTTCTGAGCGACCTCGGAAACATCAGCGGAATCACCTACATTTCTAAGCTCGTTCACGGCGTTTGATATAGTAAGGGACATGTTAGTACCCGTATCACCGTCGGGAACAGGGTAAACATTCAGTTCATCCACCTGTTTTTTCATTTCTCCGAGAGCAGCTCCCGCAGAAATAAGTGCACTTTTAAGCATCTGACCGCTGATCAAGTGTAATCAATCCTTCCGAGAATAATGTTATATAGTAAAAAAACAAAACGAAGTTGCTTTATCAACAATGGTACAGTTTTCAGTATAACACAAACTATAAATATTTTCTACTGTTAATTATGAACAAATTTAGACTATTTATGCATTTAATAACACAAATGGGCAGGACAGGCTGAGGCAGGCCGAGGCAGGCTCAGGCTGCCCCTGCCGTGAAAAATACCTATTATCTCTTTATCCCCCCTTGACAAATCCCCCGAATTATAGGATAATGGTAATAGATTATTAAAAAATCACCCGTACAGCCGTGCTTTGTGCGGCATTGCCTCAGAGGTGACATAAAACCGAAAGGATGCTTGCAAATGAGCAGCAATAACAGAGTAAATATCGCATATATAGGCGGCGGCTCCTGCAATTTCGGATGGAAGCTTATCCCCGAGCTTGCAAACGAGGATATCACCGCCATGGTGCGTCTCTACGATACAGATAAAAACAGTGCCCTTGCCAATGAGGTCATAGGAAATAACATCCGTGAAAAGACCAAGTGCCGTGGAGATGTTATATACCTTGCCTGTGATACTGCCGAGGAAGCTCTCCGTGATGCGGATTTCGTCATCCTCTCCATCGATACAGGCACCCTTGAAGAACAGGTAAGCGAGCTGCATCTGCCCGAGACCTACGGCATATATCAGTCAAGCGGAGACAATTCAGGCATCGCAAGCGTTATCCGTGCCCTGAAGACCCTTCCCGTATGCATGGAATATGCAGAAATGATACAGACCCTCTGTCCCGACGCATGGGTCATAAATCTCACCGACCCCATGGCCGAGGTCATTGCCATAATGAAGCACGTTTTCCCCAAAATACGCATCTTAGGTTCCTCCTCCGATACCTTCGCCTGCCGTGAGCTTATTGCAACGCTGCTCTGCGAGCACCGTGAGCTGAACGGCATCCGCCGCAGGGATATCAAAACAAATCTTCTGGGAATAAGCGGCTTCGGCTGGTTTGATGAGATAACATGGAACGGCGAAGATCTGATGCCCTTTTTCAGAGAATGTGCAGTAAAGTACAGTGAATCAGGCTATGAATACCGCACCAATGAGTACCGAAGCAATCCCGATGCAGACGCTCACAAGGTCAAGTTCGACCTTTTCCTGAGATACGGAGTTATCCCCGCAGTTCCCGACAGAATTGCTGCGGAATTCTGCCCCACATGGTACATCAAAACCCCGAATGTAATGTCCTCCTGGAAATTCTCCCCCATGACAGTGAACTTCCGCAGGAAGGTATTGTCCGACAGGACAGCAAGAGTGAAAAAATATATGTCCGGCGATATGATGCTACAGCCCTCCGATTCAACGGAGGTCCCCGCAATTATCCGTGCCCTTATAGGCAACGGAAATTTCATAACAGATGTTTCCCTCCCCAACTGCGGACAGGTTTCCGAGCTTCCTCCGGGGACGATCGTCACAACAAATGCACTTATCAGCCGGGGAAGCGTCCGTCCCGTGACTGCAGGCTCCCTCCCCGAAGAGATCCTGGGGCTTTCCCTCCGTCATGCAGTCAACCGCTCGACAGTAGTCCGCTCCGTTATAGAGAAAGACCTTGACATCGCATTCAACGCCTTCCTCAATGACCCTGTGATGACTGCAGACCTGACCTCCGCCACCGAGCTTTACCGTGAAATGCTTGCCGCAGTAAGAACACACCTTATATATTTCATAGGCGAAGAATAAATTTTTCCTGAATTTACACAGAAAGGATGACTGTGCTGTGAATAAATGCTATGATAACCGTGAGCTGAGCTGGCTCAAATTCAATATGCGTGTGCTTGAAGAAGCTACAGACCCTACCGTTCCCATATGCGAACGGCTGCTTTTCTCATCAATTTTCCAGTCAAATCTGGATGAATTCTTCATGATACGTGTAGGCTCACTCCTTGACCGCACTTTAGTGCATGACAATTCCAAGGATAACAAAACAGGTCTGACAGCCTCCGACCAGCTTGACGCCATATACAAACGTGTAAAGGAGATCATCCCCCGCAGGGATGCTGCATATTACGATACCATCAAGGATCTGGGACAGTACGGCGTGGAGCACGTCAAATTCAGCTCCCTTACCGCCGAGGAGGAGCAGTATCTCCGTGTATATTTCAACACCGAGATACGTCCCCTTATCTCTCCCCAGGTAGTGGACAAGCGTCACCCCTTCCCCTTCCTGAAAAACAAGGACATCTATGCGGTTGTCCACCTTGAATCAAAGTCCTCCGTCAAGCTGGGAATAATCCCCGCAAACGGAAACTTCTCCCGTCTCATAGTCCTCCCCGATAAGAAAAAGCTCCGCTTCATGCTTGCCGAGGACGTTATCCTCCACTACTGCGGAACTGTTTTCGAGAACTACAGAATACTTGACAGAGCACTTATCCGTATCACACGAAATGCGGACATCAACATGGAGGAAGCCCTTTACGACCACGATGTTGACCTCCGTGATGTAATGGAGGAGCTGCTCCGCAAGCGTAAAAAGCTGTCCCCCGTCCGTCTGGAGATCTCAGGCAGTCTGGAAAATGAAGCCGTAAAGTATCTCTGCACAAATCTTGAGCTGTCGGATAAGCAGATAATGCGTTCCTCAGCTCCCCTTGAAATGTCTTTCGTGTTCTCCCTCCGCAACCGCATCGAAAGCGTTCATCCCGAGCTCTTCTATAAACCCGTTTCACCCCAGAGAAGTGCAGATGTAGTACACAACGCACCCATGATACCTCAGATACTAAAGCACGATATCCTGCTCACATATCCCTATGAGAGCATCCGTCCCTTTATCCAACTGCTTGTTGAAGCAGGAAACGACCCGGATGTTATCTCCATCAAAATAACCCTCTACCGTGTGGCATCCAACTCCAAGATAGTTGAAGCACTTATCAACGCAGCGGAAAACGGCAAGGATGTATTCGTCCTTGTGGAGCTTCGTGCAAGATTTGACGAGGAAAATAATATCGAGTGGTCAAAGCGTCTGGAGCGTGCAGGCTGTAAGGTAATGTACGGTCCCGAAAACCTCAAAGTACACTCCAAGCTCATGCTCATAACAAGAAAGAACGGCTCCGAGCTGCAGTACATCACACAGATAGGTACAGGAAACTACAACGAAAAAACCTCCGAGCTGTACACCGATCTTTCCCTCATGACCTCCGATGTGAATATCGGTGCGGAAGCAGGAACGGTGTTCAATGCTCTCTCAATAGGCAACCTTGTGGAAAACACCTCCTACCTTATGGTGGCACCCCTTTCCCTCCGCAATAAGCTTATTGAGCTTATCGACTATGAAATAGCTGCAGCGGAAAGCGGCGGTGAGGGATATATCGGACTTAAGCTCAATTCCCTTACAGACAAGGTGCTGATGGATAAGCTTATCGAAGCCTCCAATGCAGGGGTAAAGATAGACATGGTCATCCGTGGGATCAGCTGCCTCATAGCAGGTGTTCCGGGAGCAACGGAAAATATCAATGTCCGCAGCATCGTAGGCAGATTCCTTGAACATTCCCGTATCTACATTTTCGGCAAGGGCGAAGGCAGGAAGATATATATATCCTCCGCAGATTTCATGACCCGGAATACTATACGCCGTGTTGAGGTAGCCGCCCCCATCAACTCCCCGGCAATAAAGGCAAGGGTCGAAAGGATATTTGAAACTCTCCTTGCGGATAATGTCAAGGCAAGATACCAGCTCCCCGACGGCACATATACCCATGTTGTACCGGAGGAAGGCGAAGCACTTGTTGACGCACAGCAGAGCTTTATTGACGAAGCAAATGCAAATGCAGAAAATGCTTCTAAACGCAAACCGATAAAGGTAAAGCCTGTCAAGATAAAAGCATCCGAAAAAAAGCATAAAGCCAAAGCATAATAAGAAAGGGCTGCATTTACTATGAACACAAGAAAATTCCTGAATATTCTTCTGACTTCAATTCTTTCCGCATCAATGCTGATGGGAGCCTGCGGCAAAACCGAAACCGCCGCACCGACAGAAGATACACTCCCTTCCCTGACAGAGGCTTCGGCAGAGGGTGAAGCAGAGATCCTGAACAATATGCCCGATGTTATCATCGACGGAAATCAGTTTACCGTCAACGGTAAGCCCTTATGGATAAACGGAGTAAACACCCCCTGGGACAAATGGAACGATTTCGGCGGAGCATTCAATGAGGAATTCTGGGATCAGCATTTCTCAGACCTCCACGATATCGGCATAAATGCCTCCAGAGTATGGATAAACTGCAGCGGCACCACATCCATCAAGGTGGATGATAACGGCATGGTCACAAAGGTAACATCAAAGCACTGGGAGCATCTCGACAAGCTTTTCAACATAGCGGACAAGTACGGCATCTATCTCATGCCCACACTCCTCTCCTTTGACCATTTCAAGGATGCGAATGCAGGCTATAAGGGCTGGAGAGCCATGGTATCAAGTGAGGAGGGCACACAGTCATTCATCGACAGCTATGTTATCCCCTTTGTGGAGAGATACGGCGACAGGAACTGTCTCCTTGGCATAGACCTGATGAACGAGCCTGACTGGGTAAAGGAAAACCAGGAATGCGGAAAGCTGGGCTGGGATATACTTGCCCCCTTCTTCGCCCGCTGTGCAGCAGCGATACATGAAAATTCCTCCGCCTATGTAACAGTCGGAGCCGCAATGATAAAATATAATTCCGACAAATATGACGGCAATTATTTCTCCGATGAATTCTTTAGCTCCCTCGCAGGCGACAATGCCTATCTTGATTTCTGGTCAACCCACTATTATTACTGGCAGAACAGCTACATGGGCTTCCCCTTTGAAACTACACCCGAGGATTTCGGTCTCACATCGGACAAGCCAAGCGTTATCGGCGAAACAGCAGCAGTAGATGAAAGCGGCAGAGACCTTGCAAACAGGTATGAGAATGCATACAATAACGGCTGGAACGGCGTAATGGCATGGACATCCAACGGAGTAGACGGCTGCGGCGGCTTTGATGACGTAAAGCCCGCAGCAGAAAAGATAATGGAAATAGCCAAAGACAAGGTATTCCCCGCAGAATAAAAGCTATACAGTCCCGCAGCTGACAAGGAGAATGAGTATGGGAATCGTTGGTTTGATAGCCGGCTTTGCACTTGGCATCCTTTTCATGGCAGGCAATATTAAACTGAGCGAAGGAAAAGCAAGAACGGCAGCAATAATAGTCAACGCAGCAATGCTGGGTGCATTTCTGATAATGATAGTCCTGCTCTCACTGCACTACGGAAGCGTTGCCAATGATTCCGAAAAATACTATATCAATGGCAGAGGGATTTTCGGCAGCGTAAGCTATACCGGCGAGAATGAGGATTATTATTTTTTCAAGGAAAGCAAATTCATACATGGGGCAGAAGATATAGCAGTTCCAAAAAGCAATGCCACGCTGCCTCTCACCGCCAAGGTCTGCAAAACTGTTTATCTATATTGCCATGAAAACGCCTCCTTCAGCTATATTGAGATAGATTCGAAGGAATATTGTCTTTACAGCGAGGTATTCCGTATACGAATAAATTACACTGATCTTGTTATTGCAGCGGGATTTCTTGATATTGTGACGAATTTCCTGTATAACATGATATCCTTGTTTATCTGCATATGTATTGTTAATAAGACGGATATGCCCCTGTCGCAGCAGAATGGCATATCCCAATAAAAATGAGGGATTCCATTCAAAATGAATGGAATCCCTCAGTCTGTTGAAAAAGAATCGGTAATCGGTAATTATGCATGAATCCCGGACAAAGTTTGCTTCGTTCAAAACGTTCCCCCGGAACGTTTTGAAGGGCAGATCATGGAAACTTACAACAAGGGGAGGCGGTCTTGTACGCCTCCCCTCGAAATGCTGTCGCATTTCTCACCCCTCTCTCCGTTTTTTGAAGGAAAAGGGGATTTCGCCGTCTGCGGACGGCGAACAAAGGGTGCTGCCCTTTGAAAACCCGCAAGCCTTTGAAAAGGACCCAGCGAAACTTTGACGCCGCCTACTTTTATGAAGATTTTTCACTTTGCGAGTCTTTCCGTAACTGTTCTTATCAGAATCCGCCCATCTGTCTCTGCATATCGCCCTTGTCGGTGCAGTATTCAAGAGCAGATTCTTC
Source organism: Huintestinicola sp. (assembly GCA_051882495.1). Taxonomy (GTDB): domain Bacteria; phylum Bacillota; class Clostridia; order Oscillospirales; family Ruminococcaceae; genus Huintestinicola. The sequence goes on from JBJERX010000024.1 coordinate 11,453, forward strand.
CGTTATCTTTCCTGTCCTTACAAGCTGTGCAAGATCGGAGTTAAGTGTGTGCATGCCCAGATTGCGTCCCATCTGCATTGTGGAATTAAGCTGCTGGCACTTGCCTGTGCGGACAAGGTTCATAGCTGCGTCTGTTCCCACAAGTATCTCCGTTGCGGCAACTCGTCCGTTTCCGCTTTTCAGAGGGATCAGGCACTGAGAAATTACCCCCTTTAATGTAGCCGCAACCTGCGTCCTGACCTGTGCCTGTGCGTGAGGAGGACAGGCGTCAATGATTCTGTCCACAGTCTGTGCCGCACTGGTGGTATGGAGCGTACCCATTACAAGATGTCCCGTTTCCGCTGCCGTAACAGCAAGAGAAATAGTCTCATAGTCTCTCATTTCACCTACCAGGATAACATCGGGGTCCTCACGAAGAGCACTCTTCAGGGCTGTATTAAAATCCTTTACGTCAACACCCACCTCACGCTGACGGACAGATGCCATTCCCTGGGGATAAATGTACTCGATAGGGTCCTCGATAGTAAGTATATGTACAGGCTTATTCATGTTTATGTAGTTTATCATCGCAGCAAGAGTAGTGGATTTACCCGAGCCTGTAGGACCTGTTACAAGGATAAGTCCACGGGGCTGATTTGCAATATCCAGAAGGACATTAGGGAGATTAAGCTCCTCCAGGCTTGGGATATATGTATTCAGCAGACGAAGAACAGCACCCACATAACCCTTGGAACGCATTACGTTTACACGGGCACGTGAGCCGTCGGGTGCGGCAAGAGCGAAGTCCAGATCCTCTCCCGCTTCAAAAAGCCGCATCTGATCTTCATCAAGCATGGAATAAATGAGATACGCTATCTCTTCATCGGTAAGCTCCACATCACAGGGAACAAGCTTTCCGTGAATACGGAACATAGTAGGTGAGCCTACATTAAGATGAACATCCGAGGTTTTCATTGATCTTGCATAAGCAACAAGATCGTTCATTGTAGAGAATACCATAAATATAATTCCTTTACAGTAAATTTTTATTCGTTTATTTTACAGCTAACAGACAGATGCATAGCTGCCGATTCATAGGTAATATCCTGATTATACCACGTTTTCCGAAATATGTCAATGCATTTACGATCGGAACAGTGATTCAATATCCTCGGTAAGAGGAGCTGACACTGTAATATTCTCCCCTGTTATAGGATGAATAAGGCTCATACGTCCGCAGTGGAGAGCCTGTCTGGCTATATGCTCACGAGTTCCGCCGTAAAGCTCATCTCCCGCAAGAGGATGACCTATATGGGAGAAATGCACCCTGATCTGATGAGTGCGTCCCGTTTCAAGATGTATCTCCAGCAGAGTATATATCCCGTTGCTGCGTATAGGCATATAATGTGTTACCGAGGGCTTGCCGTCATCCCTGACAGTCCGCTTTATTGCAGAAGCCGCTTCTCTTGCAATAGGTGCATTGATGGTCCCGGCAGATGATATCACACCGTGAACAGCAGCGTAATATGTCTTGCTCACAGAATCTCTGCCGATGTTGGCTGCCGCAGGATTCTTTGCAATAAGGCACAGCCCCGATGTGTCCCTGTCAAGCCGGTTCACCGCCCTGAATGACAGTCCCGGAAACTCAGCTGTAAAAACATTGGCAAGGGTATTGGTGTAATGCCCCGAAGACTGATGTACAGGCATGGAGTGGGGCTTCACGTAAATCACGAGGTCGCTGTCCTCATATGCCTTTGGTACAGCAATATGGCAGGGTATCACAGAGCTGTTCCCGTCCTCAGGGAGGGTCAGCGTGATGATATCCCCTGCCGAAAGGATATCTGTCGTGCGGCAGGACCGTCCGTTGAGGAGCATCCCGTTATCCGTACGCTTCAGACGGGTTATCATCCTTCGTGACAGTCCCAGACTGCGTAAATAATCCCCCGCAGCTTTTCCCTGCCCCCATGGACAAACCGTATATTCAATTATCCTGCGTGGCTCAGACATTCAGGAGGCTCTTTTCTGCGGTTATGTTGTGAATATCATCCGACATTTCCGGAGATAAACCATCGAATTCCTTGTCAATAAACAATGCTAAGGTCATAAGCACATAAGGATAAACAAACAGCAAAGGAAAGAACAGCAGACAGGAAAGAAACCATCCTGCGAAGCTTGCATAGATATTCAGGATACGGCGGCGTTTTCTGATAATAATACTGCGTGTTCTGGAAAGAGTAGCGTGAAGATCACTGTCCGGGTCTTCGATTATCAGAAATCCTACAGGAATGTATTTCATCGTCATCATAAAATAGATGACCACTACGCAAAAAATGAATACTGCCATACCGAGAGTAAATAGCAGACCGGCAGTTTCCCCCGTATAATACGTTTGGAGCCTGTGTGAAATATCACTTTCCAGAGCGACAGCCGCTGCACAGGGGATCAGATACGCCAGCTTGCGGAACCCGATGTATAAGCGGATGCTGACAGCTTTTTTAAATGATGCCTTTGAACTGTAGCTTGCAAATACGGAGGAAACAGGCATAAATTTCCCCCTTGCCGCATACCGGAAAAACCATCTTGTGCCAAAGTAAACAGGAGCCGTTAAAATGTATGTAAGTATCAGGATAGCTGCAGCAGTAACTGCGAACCAGACAGGGATCTCCGTAAAAACGGGCATAATGCTTGAAGGATCATGTATTCCTGCAAGGGAGCCGATCAGTATGATAGTCAGATAGGAGATCAGAGGTCCGCACAGATTCACTATAAGTATAAACGACGCTTCTCCCCAGCATTTTGACAGCAGCCTGATCGAATCTCCCTTATACTCCTTTACCGTCATCATAGCCGAATTCCGCCTCCCCTGCATCATTATAGCCTACAGCCGAATATCCGGGGATCTTGCCCAGTATCTCAAAAGCATTGGCAGTCTGCCACATCTGAGCCGTAACAAGAACTTCGTATCCCTCGCCCACCTCGCAGGCGAATTCCATAGGCTTAAGCTTAGGAAGTCCGAAGCAGGACATTATGTTCATGAGAATGCCCGAATGAGTAACGATACCTGTATGAGTGAGATTCTCACGCATCATATCCATTACAATGGCATTGATGGCAGCATAGCATCTGAGCACCACCTCACGCATGGATTCACCTCCCGGAGGTGCATTGTCCAGACCGCCCTTGAGCCAGTTTTTGTAGCTGTCAAGCTTGATAAGCTCCTCAACACCCAGCCCTTCAAAGCCGCCGAAATCCATCTCTCTGAGATCCTCGACAATAACGATCTCCCTGTCGGGGAAAAGTATCTCGGCAGACTGAACAGCTCTTTCCAGAGGACTTGAATAAACACGCTGTACCTTGGGATATTCATGAGTCTCAACCTTTTCCCGAAGCTCCTCACGTCCCTCCTCGGAGAGAGGAAGATCGGTCTTGCCGATGTAGGTTCCGTTTTCGTTTGCCTCTGTTCTTCCGTGACGCAAAAAACTGATTCTGTATCCCTTCATATATTAAAGCTCATCCTTCCGAATCATCATAAGTGTATATATAGATATTGTAACATAATTTATTCCGTATTGCAAGAGTTTATGAAAAATTGCAGGGTGTACCTCCGCACTCTCTTTCCCTAAACCTCTTTTCCCCCTTTGGCCATGCTTGCGGGGGGTTATTCTCTTTGTTATGGTCGGTGCGTTTGTTTGGTATAACTTCATTTTTTATGCTTAAGCTGTTTCAAGGGACTTTAGTTTGGCACCTTATACTAATAACCATTTGTTCTATGGATAAAGACGGTGGATAGAATATGCCCAATCAAGGGAGTATGACGCAGAGTGGGCGTATTATAGCTGCCGTATTTTATCCATAGGTCAAATGGTTATTAGTATTACTATCCACACACTAACGTAAATGTGCTTCCTATGGTTATTAGCAAACTCATTACCATTCAAGAAAAGAAATGCCAATTTCTTTTCCCTCTCAAACGAAAAATCGACAATGGATAAGAGGTGAAAGGGAAGGTGGGAGCACGAGGGTGGACCCGTTAGGAGAGAAGGAAATGCCGATTTTTGCCGGATTTATTAAGTTCCTTCTCTCATATAGTTTTTCCCCCTCGCACCCTTAGGTGCATGATATTCGTATATTTCAAACAATACTTTTTGGGACAAACAAAAGCAATTCGGTCAAAGCAAAATCCCGTTACCGAGCCACAAACTAAGGCACATATCATAAGCATGAAACGAGCGGGTGCAGACTGAGCCTGCCGGAACGCCCGAGTGCAGGGACGCTCTGCCTGCCAAACTGCAATTATATAGTCAAAAGGCACAAATTAAGTGCATTCATATGCACTTATGTTATAGCAGTCGAAAAAAATATAAAAATCCTGTAGACATTCAGCCTCCGATGTGCTATAATGAAATGTAAATCTGTACACGGATTTATAAAGAAACTTTCGAAAAAACAATGGAGGTCAGATTTTTGATGTTCAGAAAAGCATATATCAAGAGAATTGCCGCAGCTATGACAGCTTCCGCAATGCTCCTTTCATTAACAGCCTGCGGAGAGGATACAACGTGGGCAGCTGTTATTGACGGCACACAGATAAAGGCAGGTCTTTTCATATATTACCTGCAGACAGGCTATTATCAGGCACAAAGCCAGCTCACCGCCAATGAGGACGGAACAATGCCCGACATCTACACAGCCCAGATCGACGGCAAGGACGGCAAAACATGGATCTATGACTACGCTACCGAGCAGATGCAGAAGTATGCTGCCATCGAAGCTAAAGCCGCAGAATACGGCATCGAGATCACAGAGGATGAGAAGGAAGCTGCAAAGATCAGCACGGAATCCACATGGGATTACATCCAGCAGTTCTACGGTGACGATTATTTCAGCAGCGTAGGCATCAGCTTTGAATCCTACCTTGACGCTTACCTCAACGATATGAAGTACAACAAGCTGTTTGACAAGCTCTACAGCGAGGGAGGCGACTACGCTGTTTCTCAGGACGAGATCAGAACATACATGGATGAAAACTATGCACTTATCAACTACATTGAGATGGAGCTCAAGGATGGTGAGGGCAATCTCCTGAAGTCCGAGGACAAGGCTGAGAGAGTAGCTATGGCTGAGGACTACATCGCAAGATATAACGCAGGTGAGGATTTTGATATGCTCAATGCGGAGTATACAAACTACTACAACGATCTTATCGCAGCAGCAGAAGCAGCCGCTGCTGAGGCTGCATCAGACACAGAAACAACAGAAACAGCTGAGGTAGAAGCTCTGCCGGCTGAAGCTGAGGAAGCAGAAAGCGAGAACGGTGAAGTTACAGCAGCTGAGACAGAAGCTCCCGCAGAAGATACTGAGGAATCAGACTCCGAAGCAGCAGAGACCTCTGCCGAGGATGCTGAGGCAGCAGATGCCGATGCAGCCGTATCCGAGGAAACAACAGCTGAAGCTGCCGAGGAAACAGCAGCAGAAACAACAGCAGAAACCGCCGCTGAGACTGCAGAAGATACATCATCCTCAGAAACAGTACCCGGCGAGCTTGTAAGCTCAGTACCCAGCAACGAAACTGTCATCGAAAAAGCAGGTACAACACCTAATGCAACAGTTGTTACAGAAGTATTCAACAATATGCAGAAGGGTGAGATCAAGCTGGTCGAGGATCCCGCCGGTGAATATATGTATTTAGTTCTTAAGCTGGATATCCTTGAGGATGATGAATATGTTGACATGGCACAGGCGTCTATTCTTTATGAAATGAAGGGCGATACCTTTGAAGAACTCATCAAGGAATGGGTTACAGCTCAGGTATTTGAGAAGAACGAAAAAGCATATGCAAGATATGATGCAAAGAAGCTTTTCGGTTCCAATGAATAACATAACTGAATAAAATAAGCACAATGACCTCTCCCGAAAAACGGGAGAGGTCATTGTGCTTTTCATAAAAAAGGGTATGAAAAATTAACTGTGTAAACGCAGTAACTGCCAAAATTCTTACAATACTAAATTACAGCCAAATAAGGCAACGCTGAGGAGCGACCTGACGCCGGCTGCGGAATAAATCGGTGAAGAGCAGTACGATAGCGAAACAGATAATTATATTGAGTTTGTTGAGAATCTCTCGTAGATTTTTGAAAAGGTTATACGTAAGAATCATCTCATTAGCTCAATCGCCTGCAAACGAACCATGTTAACTGTAAAACATTCTACTCAATGCACAAAAGTCACACACAAAAGTTGTCACATTTGACGGGCGGTTCGAGTACAGACCGCCCATATGAAACAACGAAAAAGCCCGTAGATACCTTTCGTTATCAGAGCAAAGAATAACGATCACAACCTTATTGTATGAGTCAAGATATTATGACATAAAATTCACCATTGAAATTGACAATGAAGAGAATGAAGCCTTGTTTTTCTCAAAACAGGTCTGTGGTCGAATAGACTTTTCAAACGAAGAGCTTCAAATCGAACTCGTTGATTATGTAAATAATGAAGAAGACGATGACGAAACAAATTATGATTTTGCATGCGAAGATTTCGATGATGTCACAATATATAATGAACGCAATATAACAATAGATTTCTGTGGAATAGTTGTAGAAGATAATCAAGTATATGCCAAAGTTATGATACTGAATCATTTTGATTCAGTAGTGAAGCTATGGGCAAAAGATATCACTATTGATGATTCTAAAGTTAATGACTACGAATTAATAATTGCATCCAAGCCAAGTATATTTTGGGATTCTGCTCTTATTTTGCTAGAAAACGTTGATGTCGAAACATATTATGACATTGAATTCACAATAGAAATTAATGATGACAATGATAACGTTTTAGATTTATCAAAGCGAGTAAAATGCCACATAGATTTCCCAGACGAAGAAATCAGTGTTGAACTTATTGATCCTCCAGAAATTGAAATAAATCAATCCGATGAAAGCATCCCACCATATGATTTCGCCTGCGAAGATTTCGATGATGTTACGATATAAACATCACCCACGGTGATTTTATTCTTCCTGTTTTCGTTGAAATATCTTGCTGCTTCAAGAGATATTATGTTCTCAAAGTCTTTCATACCTGTAATAATCATAACTTTTCTCCTCCCATTCAGACATAAAAATAGCGTACACCGTTCAAGTGTACGCATAAGAAAAACGCCTCAAAGCGGGGCGGTCGATGAATGTCTATTCATTGTAATTGTGATATTTACAATTCCTGCAAATATCTTTAAAATCCTCTTTAGCTGTAAATTTGCTGTCGATTACATCTTCTTTAAGCATATCATCTGCAACATCGCAGACAATTACGCACTCGCTTCCGTTTATGTCACTGTCAATTAAATCGCAATGAAACACGAATCAATCTCTCCTTTCACATTTGTCAACAGTTTCTAATATCCTTATTGTGCCATTATTAAATTCTGAACTATGAAATGCAGTGCGAATTTTACCGGCATTTACGTTTACATAAACAGCACCGTTATTTCCATAATAATTTTCAAACTCTCCATCAGGCTTTTTCCGAGATACAGAAATACGAGCTTCTTTTATGTATTCTTTAGCTTTATCAAGGGAAACGTTGTGCTGGCGTTCAATATTGATATGATCGTCATCAAAAGTCAAACTGTCAAAATCAATTTTTTTAGGTGGATAACTTATTGTGCCTTGAAAGTTTGTACTTTTGAATTCTTCTATTATTTTATCACGTATTTCATCAGTTGTCAACTCGCCTGCATTATATTTTTCTCTGAACGTCCCATCTTCATTTCTCGGATGCAATTCCTCAAAAGCATCTGATTTCCGCGGATTCATTTCCTTTGCTCTTTCCTCTTCATCCGCAACACCCCCGCCATCTTCCACACTCTGAGCACCCATATTTGCCCAGGAATTAGTGTTAGGGGTGTAAACCATGTTAAGCTCATAGAAGAATATATGAAGCTCATAGAAAAGGAGCTTGAAATTACCGAAGCGGATTACCGAAAGTTCGGTGCGGCAGATAACACAAAGGCACAGGAGTTTTATTC
>JBJERX010000025.1:0-19431 GCA_051882495.1 Huintestinicola sp.
CCCGACTGACGAACACCGCCGCCGTTTCTGACAGAACCGCCGTTTCCGATATTTGCACTGCCCTCAATAACTGTTACGGAAACGCCCTTTTTCGCAAGGTTATATGCAGCGGCACATCCGATTATTCCGCCGCCCACAATAAGTACATCAGAGTACATCACGCTTCCTCCTTATCCTTAGCAAGTATCTTCATTTCGATGGGTCTCATAGGAGCACGTCCTGTTGCAGGCTCAAGCTCATTGGGCTTTACTCCAAGCTCCCTTGATACGATCGCTTTTACAAGCTTTGTGCAGGTCTGACCCTGACAAAGACCCATTCCTGTGCGAAGATATCTTCGTATTTCGGTAAGGGTGAACATTCCGTCATGAACAGCACGTCTTATCTCTCCCTTAGTAATTTCCTCACAGCGGCAGACGATCATGTCATCATCAGGCTGGGGTACGAACTCGCCTATATCTCTGCTTCTGTCATTCATTACTGCTCACCATCCTTTGCTGCACGGAAAAATCTTGCCTTCATGGCATATTCCTTGGGAACCTTCATTGTAAGCAGATGAGTATGGTCGAATGCCTTAGCACTTCTGATACCAACTATCTCTGCATCACATACAGCTTCACCGCTTCGGCTGAGAGCAGTTCCCTTGTCACCCTTTTCGGGGAGGGGAAGGAATTCATATGGAAGTGTGATCTCTGCAGTTCCGTCGCCGCAGTCCTCATTAACAAGGAATATCGCCTGACCCGAACAGCTTGCTACGCACATTCCGCAGCCTGTACACTTCTTTTCGGGATCAATGGCAGGCAGTGCTGTTATGTTGCTGCCTATCCTGATGCAGTGCTTGGGACAAGCGTCCTGACAGGGATTGCATGGGATATTCTGTGTACATTCAATAACGGGATGAACTCCTGTGTTATGTGTAACACCGGGGAAACGCATGATCTCGTCATCTGAGACAAAGCCTTTTCTGAGAAGATTCTGAGAAATCTCGATACCCTCTTCCGTGGCTGTTATCATCTTGCCCCTCATACCCGGTGCGAACATACCCTGACGAAGTCCCTCCAGTGCAGCCTCCTGCTTAGCACATTCAGCTTCGCATTCCTCAGCTGTGATATATCCCAGCTTTGCAGCAGCTGCGATACCTGCTATTCTGCCCTCGATCATTGCACTGGATGCTTCCTCGATTCCGGAAACATCCCCTGCTGCATAAATGCCCGGGATAGAGGTCTCTCCGTATTTATCTACTGTAGGGACAAAGCCTGCCTTTGCGGGATTATCCTCCATTGCACAGCCTGCCATGTCAGCAAGCTTCGACATCGGTGAAAGACCCACGGCAAGACATATGGTATCAACATCAAAATGCTTTTCTGTACCGGGAATGACCTGCCAGCTCTTATCTACCTCACCGATAGTAACACCTGTAACATACTCATCACCATCTGCCTTAACGATAGTGTGTGAAAGGTAGAACGGAACACCGCATCTTGCGACCTTAGCGGCATGAACGCCGTATCCGCCTACTCTGGGAGCAGCATCGGCAAGAGCAACTACCTCACATCCAGCCTGCATCAGCTGGTAGCTTACTACCAGACCAACATTTCCCGAGCCAAGCATCAGGACCTTCTTACCGGGAAGTGTTCCGTGAAGATTCATCATTGTCTGAGCGGCACCTGCTCCGATAACACCGGGAAGCGTCCAGCCGGGGAATGTTACCATGTTCTCGCTTGCACCTGTTGCAATAAGAACCGTATCTCCCTTAACATGTTCAACATGATCCTCTATCTTTACCGTAACTTCCTTTTCGGGAAAAAGTCCGATCACGATCGCATTCAGAACAACATCAACACCCAGGGAATTTGCCTCGTCCAGCAGCTCCTCACCGATATTGAAACCTCTGATCTTAGCCTTGTGCTCCTTTGAACCGAAGAACTTATGTATCTGCTTGAAAAGCTGTCCGCCGGGCTTTGCATTCTCATCGTATACAACGACCTTCATGCCTCTTTTGGCAGCTTCGATTGCAGCGGAAAGACCTGCAGGTCCTGCACCTATGATTATCATATCATATCTTTTCATTCCTGCCCGTCCTCCTTTGCTGAAACTCCGTACTGCGTCTTAACATCCATTCCCTCTTCAAGAGGTGTGATGCAGGTACGTACATTAGGTTTTCCGTTGACAACCATTACGCAGTCTGTACAGCGTCCGATAGCACAGAAGATACCCCGGGGCTTATGTTCCTTTTTTGTATAACGGTGAACCATTACCCCAGCATTTTTTAAAGCAATAGCAATTGGTTCTCCCTCGCAGCCCTCAAGGGTCTTTCCGTTATATGTAAAGGAAACTGTTCTTCCCTTTTCATATGTTCCAAGAATGGGATGTTCTCCTATTCGCATTATACTCACCCTCCAAATTTTATTTATACTAATCTTTATTCGTTCTATATACAAAGCCGACAGATGAAATAATCACAGTCAAGGATTTGTCTATAGGTTGATTAAAGATCAGTATTATCAAACCATCTGAGGAGTCTTCCACAGATTAAGCTTTGTACCGATTCCCTTAGCAAGAGCATTTCTGTAAACTACAGTACCCCATGCAACGTCCTCTACCGGCATACCGCCGATGGAATAGATGATGACCTCGTTTTCATCCCGTCTTGCAGGGATGCTGCCCATAAGGATATCGCCAAGATCATCTATCTGCTCACGCTTCATCTTTCCCTCTGCAATCAGATCCATTACCTTAACCGCAGGAATAGGAACTGTATGGTAGGCATTGGGTGCGTATTCCTCTTCCCATGCCTCATAAAGCATGATATTATCTGTGACCGTTCTTGCTCTGTTGATGAGGAAATCATCATCAAATCTGAGAGCAGCTGTCGCACTGATAAGAGCACCGGGCTTGATCCATGCCTCATTAATGTAGGGATAAAGCTCGGGATCACCTGTAGGAGCCGAAGGACTTGTACTTACAATATCCGAATCGCGTACAGCCTCTTCATTTGTTTCAACAGCATAAACATTCTTTACGCTTGGGTATTCAGTCTTGACATGCTCGATGAATCTGTCAAGACTTGCCTTACCTCTGCCCTTGACCTTAATAGTCTCAATGCCGGGACGAACAGCCATTATCGCTGCAAGAGCTGTCTTGCTCATAACTCCCGGTCCGATGATTCCCACTACCTTGGAATCTGCTCTCGATAAATGCTTGTATCCGACTCCGGGAACAGCTCCCGTTCTGTATGCCGATAGAATATTTGCAGACATATATGCAAGAGGAGCACCTGTGTCCTTATCATTAAGTGTAAGCATCAATATTGATCTGGGAAGTCCCTTTTCCTTATTAGCAACATTTGAGCCGTACCACTTCATTCCCGCCATGTCAAATTTACCGCCCAGGTAAGCAGGCATTGCCATAAATCTTCTGTCAGGACCATCTACAGGCATTTCGGGGAATGGTGAAGACTCGGGAAAAATAACCATACAGCCGTGGGAATTTCCGTTTGCACCGCCCATTCTGTAGTTGCCGACCTTCATAAGCTTGAACATTTCTTCCATTGTGTCAATGCAGCCTGCCATGTCCTTAACACCTGCAGCGATCATGTCCTCTTCATTAAGATACAGAAAATCAACACTTGGATAACTCATAACAAGACTTCCTCTCAATAGTATCTCAGGAATATTTTTGATTAATTCCCTTTTACGAATTTCATTATACTACCTGTGTATAGATATTTATTGTATATTTCGGAATTAAAATGCAATTTTATGGATTAAAATTTTATTTTTGCTTCCGTTTATTACAATATAACAATTAGTTTAAGATTTATAATATAAATATAAAAACTTTTATAAAGGGAGATTAATATTATGACCGAATCAGTAAAGCCTTTCATCGGAGGCAGCAATTCATCAAGCAGCAAAATACCTGACAGCATTAAAGTCAAATGCGAACGCGGTCCGAAAATAATGCCCAATAAGGGAAATGAACCGCTTATTCCAGAGGGAGTAATACCGGACACCGAATTCAGTGAAACATCCGGAACAAAGATCGCTCCGGGGAAAAAATTCTGAGACATTATTCTTCACAATGACAAGTCCGTTTTTAAAGCATATTCCCTTAACTGAAAAGGAACATAATTCAGAATGCCATATGCATCCTGAATTATGTTCCTTTTTTCTGCACATTGCTCCGCCAATTACCTGATGAGAATTTTTATGAGCAGAACCGCTGATGAAATCATATAGTATACCGGAACCTTCCGGCGTCCTCCCGTAAAATAAAGCTTTACCCACTATCTCAGTAAGCGGCCCCATTCAGAATATCTTCAAGATCCTCATCAGAACTCAAATCCGAATAACTTCAGCAGCTTCTGCCAAAATGACAGCTTAATTTCGGTCACTTCAGCAGGTTCTTCCGCTTCGGGTATCTCAATGGCATCTGTTTTTATAACAAACTGTAGCGACTGCACCTCTGTGTTTTTCTCTGAGATAAAGGATCTCACTTCATAATCATCGTCAGACACAGAATCAAGCATACCGCTCAGATCATCACCGAAGGTATCATCTATCTTATCCGTTTCCGAACGCAGCTCGGAAGTACCTTCATACATTTCTGCCGCTCCGTCCATAAGCTCTTTTGCTCCCTCCGAAAGGTCTGAGCCGCCCTCCGCAAGCTCCTTTGCTCCGTCGGATATTTCCGTAAAGCCGTTCGTCAGCTTTATAACGCCGTTTGTGTATTCACCTATTCCGCCGTCAAGCTTTTCGTATTCCGAAACGAGAGTGTTGATCCCGCTTGAAAGCTCGGACATATTCACAAGCATTTCCGAAAGTGAAGCGGTAAGCTGATTTATTGCCTTGTCAAATTCCGCATATTTTGCTTTTAACTCCTTTGCACCCGATTCAAGCTGTGCAGAAGCCTGCGAAATGCTGCTAAAATAGGTTTCCGTTCCGTCCAGAGCCGCATTATTGCCAGTAAGAAGAGTAAGTGTCCCTTCAAGCTGTTCGATCTGTGCTTTCAGTTTTACAGCTTCCTCGGCATATTGAGGTATTTTTTCAATTTTTGCAAGCTGTGTTTTAAGCTCTGTTATTTGTGCCGTGAGCTGCGATATTGCCTGCTCGTTTCCTGCTTTCAGAGTGTCTATATCAAGTCCGTTTGCACTCATCGCAGCCTTATAGCTTTCGTAATTCAGATTTTTGTTCAGCTTGATAATACCACCGTAAAGCTCGTTAATTCCCGATTTTATCTGTGCCGATGCGGAAACAAGCTGCTCAAGCTGATCTGTATTTGCCGATACTCCGGACAGAGAGGTCTGTATTTTTATCAGTGCATTTTTCACCTCGGCAGAGCCGTTCACAAGCTCCGAGGATTTGACCTTAAGTTCAGAGAGTCCCTCCTGTGCCTCGGCTATTCCGTCACAAAGCTTTCCGATACCCTCGTTCATATCGGAAACACCGTCATTCAGCTCTACAGTACCGTCGTAAAGCTTTTTTGCACCGTCATCAAGCTCTTTTGCCCCATCCGTAAGGTCGGAAATTTTTTTGTCTATATCCTCATTGTCAATATCAAGTCCAAGGCTCATTTTTATTCCGTTGATAGAGCCTTCCGCCATTTCAAAATCGGTCACATCGGCAAAGATAGATTTTTCAAGTCCCTTGTCGGGCAGAACAGTATAGGTTATCTGCTTTTTACTGCCCACGTTTGCTACGGTCGCACCCTCCGCCGAAATGCTTTTGCACAGTTCGGTATCGAGGGTTAATGAGCATTGCAAAGCATAGTTTTTATAAAAATCGGAACTGCATTTTTCATTTTCGGTAATGCTGATTTTTATTTCAAGAGCACCGCTTTTACCTGCCACATTTTCTGCGGAAAGCTCCTCTCCGTCAAGGAAATATTTTATGGAAATATCCCACGGTATCTCTGTATTTTTAAGTGTTCCCTGATAATAGACCTTGTCTTGTTCGGGAGATGAAAATGTTATTTCATCTCCGTTTTGCGTGATAGTTCCGTCCATATTCAGCAGCTTAACATCGGTATATTCACCGTAGTCTGTTATGTCACCGCCGTCAAAGCTGTTCACGGCATAAACGTTGTTCACGCTTCCGTCCGCACCTGCCATAACATAGATAACTTCCTCTTTTTCGGCTGCAAAAACAGTCGTTGCATAAGATGATACAAGACTTAACGCAAGTATCCCCGAAATAATTTTTGTAGACTTTTTCATCTGAATATCTCCTTACTTATTTGAAACAAAATCGGATTTGAGCGTTGTTCTGCGGATAACTCCGTCAAAAATATAAAGCAGCCCCGGCAGAACGAAAAATACAATGACAAGTGAGAATATTGCTCCCACGCCCACAAACATTCCAAGCTGTGCAAGAAGTCCGTGGGTGGAAAGATTTCCGAGGAGAAGTCCCACAACTGTCAGCACGCTGCCCGATGTGAGAATGGAAACGGACACCGTGGATATAGTTTTCGGCACAGCCTCTTTCTTCGGCATTTCACGTCGAAATTCCATATATCTGTCCGTCATAAGTATCGCATAATCCACCGTTGCACCAAGCTGAACGGAGCTGATTATCAGATATGCGATGTAGAACACATAGCTTCCCTTAAAGTACGGCAGAGAAAGGTTCAACCATATTGCCGTTTCGATCGCAAGTACAAGTATTACAGGCAGTGATACCGACTTCATTGTAAGCAGCAGAACGATAAATACCGCCGCTATTGCAATAAGATTTACCTTTACCATATCCTTTGTGACCGTATCCATAAGGTCGTAGGTGCTTACGCCCTCGCCTGCAAGATAATATCCGTCCGCATAGTATTTTTCGCATATTTCACGGACATTTTCGATAAGTGCAAAGGTTTCTTTTCCCTCATAATCCGCATCAACGCTTACTACCATTCTGCTGTAATTTTCGGAGCAGAGCATTGAATATGTATCGCTGTCAAGATACTGTTCGGGAATTTCCGCACCTACCGTGTCAACGTAGGAAATAATATCCTTGACCTGCGGCAGAGTGCAGAGTTCGTCGGAAAGAGCCTTTTCCGTCTGACGGCTAACCTTTGGAACGAGTACCACATACGTGTCCTGCTTGCCGAAAACATCTTCGATTTTCGCAGTATCCGCACCAAGACGGGTATTTTCACCGAAAATGTGGGACGAACCGTAGTAAAAATCGTTTGCATTTGATGCAAGATACACGGGTGCAATTATAATTACAAAAACTACCGCCATAGGCAGCATGATTTTGCTTACTGCCTTGCCGAATTTATCAAACTTCGGAACAAGGAGACGGTGATGAGTCTTATCAAGCAGCTTGTATGTAAGCATTGTAAGGCAGGGCATAAAAATAAACACGCATATCAGGCTTATTGCAACGCCCTTTGCAAGAGCAAAGCCTAAGTCGGGACCTATCTTAAAGCGCATAAGTCCAAGGGCAAGAAAGCCAATAACAGTGGTAAGTCCGCTTGACAGAATAGAGCTTGTAGATTTTGTCAGAGCGTCCGCCATAGCTTCTTTTGGACTTGAAAATTCCTTTCGGCTTTCCTCAAAGCGGTGCAGCAGGAAAACCGAATAATCAAGCGATACCGCAAGCTGGAGTATCATTCCTGCGGCATTGGTGACGAAGCTTATCTCTCCGAAAACTATGTTGCTGCCTGCATTTATCATCAGCGAAACGCCCAAGCCTGCCATAATTACAACAGGCTCTATCCACGAATTTGTGGTGAGAAGCAGCACGATAATTACGAAAATGACTGCAATTATTGTGATAACGTTTATCTCGCTTACGGTGCTTTCCGTTGCCACCGCAGTTGATACGGCAGAGCCTGTCAGAGAGTTTTCATCACCCACTATATCTCTTATCTCATTGACCGCTGACTGATTTTTCTCCTCGGAGATAGTTACCGTCAGCAGTGCATTTCCGTCTTTATAGTAGGTTTCTACGGTACTTTTATCCATAGTTTCAACAGGCTGTGTAATATCACAGGAATCGTCCAGCCACATTACATCGTCAACGCCGTCCACTGCCGCTATCTTATCCTTGTAATCAAGTGCCTGCGGAATGGTAACATCTTTAAGCATTACTCTTGCGTTTGGAATGCCTCCGTCAAATTCCTGTTCCATAATATCAAGTGAAGCTGTGGAATGGCTGTCATCGGGGAGATAGTCGTTCATATCATAATTTACCGGTATAAGCGGCTTGCACAAGGCAAAAAACACTGTCAGCAGCACGAATATCACCGTTATGACAACAGGGTGGGAAATTACTTTTTCATAAAATCTTTTCATTCTCGTAAATGACCTCCTTTATTACGCCCTGCATCAGCAGACTGCTTTTTCCGTCCTGCAGTGCTATTTCAAGCTTGTCGGGATAAATATATCCGCTGCCCTGAAAATCATAATTGCTGACAAGAGTTTTCAGCGTTCCGCTCATACTGCATTTTCCGTTTGGTTCGATTTTTGCGAGATAGGGATTTTTCTCTCCGAGTATTTCAATATATCCGCTTTCCGAGCCGCGGTTATATTCGGCGTACCTTGTCAATGTTCCTTTTTTTACGCCCATCTGAGTATCAATCGTAATAGTGTATATATATTTTTTCATTTCAGCATTCCCCTTAATTGTGTAATTATCACTGCCGTCCGTTCAATTCCGAAAGAAGCACTGTTCAGGCACAGGTCATAGTTGCAGGGTTTCCCCCAGCTTTTTCCCGTATAATATTCATAGTAGCTTTTACGTTGCTTGTCGGTTCTTGCAATAAGCACAGCAGCTTCCTTTTCGGTCATTGCTTTGATATTTGATATACGCTTTATCCTTGTTTCCAGAGGAGCGGAAATAAAAATATTTATATGCTCTTTATCGGCATTATCAAGGATATAATCTGCACATCGACCCACAATTACGCAGTCAGATTTGGCGGCATATTCAAGCACAAGACTGCTCTGTATCCTGAACAATATCTCGTTTGCGGACAAGCCTCTGAGATTCTCTGACCCATTGTAATGAACTGTATAAAGCCAACAGTTTTCCTTTTTTTCGTTAGCCTGTTCAAGTATTTCCGACTTTATTCCGCTTGCATCTTCAGCTTTTTCTATAAAGTCCTTATCGTATAGAGGGATACCCAGCCGCCGTGCAAGCTCTGCACCTATCTCGTGACCTCCGCTGCCGAATTCACGACCGATCGTATATATCATCTGATGACCGCCTTTCATATTTGATAAAATAAATATACCTCACACAAAATAAAATTAAAACGGTCAATTCCGGAATGATGTGTAAATTACGGACAAATATCCCGAATTGACGGTCAAATACAGAAGATTGACCGTTGAAATTTTTGCCGGACAGCTGTATAATAAAATCGGAGGCGTTTATATGAAGCACGAAGTAACAAGTATGTACACAAAAAAGGCCCTGTCCGAATCGCTGAAACGATTTATGCAGACAAAGCCTTTTTCAAAAATATCGGTAAGTGAAATAATCGAGGACTGCGGACTTAACCGCAAGACCTTTTATTATCATTTTGCAGACACAAGAGATCTGCTTAAATGGACTTTTGAGCAGGAAGCAATTGAAGTGATCAAGAGCTTTGATCTGCTTATTGATTACGAGGATGCTATTTTATTTGTAATGGATTATCTTGAAAAAAATCAGCATATGCTAAACTGTGTTTACGACTCCGTAGGACGTGATGAGCTGAAAACTTTTCTTTATAATGATTTTTTTGAGATCGGCAATATGATAGTATCAAGTGCGGAAAAGGCTGTGGGAGTTCAGTTGTCCGAGGATTACAAACGGCTTGTGGTAACCTTTTACACCGAGGGCATTGCAGGCATAATCATAGAGTGGATGAAAGGCGGAATAAAGTTAGATAAAGCTGCTACCGTTAAATATATAAGCAGTATTTTCAGAAATGGGTTGCCTGCCATAATTAAGAATATATGATTATTCCTCTGAACGTCCCCTCAACGTAACCATCACATTTTAGGGAATCACTGATTAAATCTGGTGCACATATTGCGCAGTCAGATCTTTCGTCAGATTGTGCCCAAAATTCGCAGGCAGGCTCCCGGCTGTCAAGAATTTTGGGTGCAATATGACGGAAAAGATGCAAGCAAGATGTGTGCCAAGCCTTTAGGCGTGATTTATTCAGTGGTTCCTTAGATATGTTCATATTGATTCCGTTTTTTCATCAACAGCATTGAGGTAACCGCTGATTAATACGCTTCTGCCTTTTTCAAAATGTCTATGCCAGAATGATATTAAAGGCAGGAAACCCATACATTTCTCATAACAGCGAAACGAACGCTGCGATCTGCCGCAGCAATAATCAGCGTATTCATAATAACCATGAATATTACTTCCGAACTGAGGAAACATAATAACGGAGAGGTGATAATATGGAAAATTATGAAATGCCCATAGGTTTTGGAATGGCTCTGGCTATGAATCCCGAAGCCATGCAGAAATTTGCGTCATTGCCCGAAAATAAAAAGCAGGAAATCATCAACGGAACTCATTCGGTTTCTTCAAAAACAGAGATGCAGCAGTATGTTGAAAAGCTCCTGTCGATGTATTAAGGTCGTCACAGAAAAACAAGCTATTATATAATGAGGAACAAAGAATGAGCTCAATATGGTTTGAAAAAATCGAATTGCCAAGCTTTCCCGAATTGAAAAAGGATATAAAAACCGATGTCCTTATCATCGGCGGAGGAATTGCCGGTATACTTACCGCTTATCTGCTGCATGAAAGGAACGTGCCGTATGTGCTGGTGGAAAAAGACAGGATATGCGGCGGTACAACAGGGAATACGACTGCAAAGATCACCGTTTCGCACGGTCTTATATACAGCAGGCTGCTCAAAAGCGGCGGTGCACAGAAAGTCAAAATGTATCTTGAGGCAAATCAGGCGGCGTTTGATATGTTCTCGGAGCTTTGCAGGGATATTGACTGCGATTATGAATGCAGGGACAACTATGTTTACACTATAAATGACATAAAAAAGCTTTATGATGAGATGAATGCACTTGAACAGATCGGATATAAGGCTGAATTCTGCAAGGAACTTCCGCTCCCGATGAAAACGGCAGGTGCAGTCTGCTTTAAAGATCAGGCACAGTTTCATCCACTGAAATTTCTGCTTCCGATCGCAAAGAAGCTGAATATTTACGAGCATACCCTTGTCCGTGAAATGATAGGCACAACGGCTGTTACAGACTGCGGAAAGATCAATGCCCAAAAGGTCATCGTTACAACACATTTTCCTTTCATAAATAAGCATGGAAGCTATTTTCTGAAGCTTTATCAGCATCGCTCCTATGTGATCGCACTTGAGAATGCACAAAACGTCAACGGGATGTATGTCGATGACAGCAAAACAGGTCTTTCATTCAGAAACTATGGAGATCTGCTTCTTCTCGGCGGAGGCGGTCAACGTACCGGCAAGGACGGCGGCGGATGGGCAGAGCTTAGGGAGTTTGCGTCGGTTCATTACCCCGATGCGTCGGAAAAATCGTTCTGGGCGGCACAGGACTGCATGAGCCTTGACGATATCCCGTATATAGGCAGATATTCGGCAAACACTCCCTATATGTACACGGCAAGCGGCTTCAACAAATGGGGAATGACAGGCTCAATGCTGTCTGCGATGATATTGAGCGATATAGTATGCGGAAAGAAAAATGACTTTGAAGAGCTGTTCAGTCCGTCAAGGAGTATTATTAAGCCGCAGCTTTTCATCAACGGCTTTGAGGCGGTAAAAAACCTGCTGACACCGACAAAACCGAGATGTCTGCATCTCGGCTGTGCATTGAAATGGAATAAATCCGAGCATTCATGGGACTGTTCCTGTCACGGATCACGTTTTTCGGAAAACGGAAGGGTGATTGACAATCCTGCCAACGGCGATCTGAAAAAATAGCTGTCATTTTTGGGGACGTACATTTCTCAAAACAGCAAACGAACCCTTTGCTTTTCCGCAGCAATAATCAGCGATCCCTCAAGATGTTTCATTTTTCCTCCTGTATAACAAAAATTACTTTCTCATTATACCGGATTTTGTGCAATAGTAAAAGCAACACCTTGATCTCAGAGTTCATGGTCTGTCCTATGGCATCGAGACGCATTCTTAATGTAGATTCGGATGGGATCCCATATGCTATTCCAGGAGCAATAATATTCGGGGTCGGAATTAAATTCATTGACATGATCGAAGCTTGTTTTTGCAAGAGTAAGCAATCCTATTTCTGTAAGGAGTATATCTCTGTTTTTTTATCTGAGGCTGTGATCTCTTGTCTGTCTTCATTCGTGCTGCTTTTTTTCAAGCTGTGATTTCCCGAATACCGTTTTTAATTTTGCAACGGTGCAGCCGCAGGAGTGTCCCTGAGGGACATTGCATTCACAGGCGTAATGATTTAAAATTAAACTGGCTTATATGTATCTTATATAAGCAACAAAAGCAAAAGGAGAAAAATTATGAAAATTCAAAGTATGATTTTAACATTGTGTATGAGCATGTGGCTGCTTGCAGCTTGTGGTAGCGAAACGCTTTCAAATGAAACGACTTCAAGTGAAACAACTTCAAGTGAAACGACTTCAGGTGAAACGACTTCAGGTGAAACGACTTCAAGTGAATTGCATTCAGATGAATCAAACTCATCTGAGTCCCCAGAATCATCGCAGAGTGAAGCTGAGAATTCCGATCCCGTTGTCCTCTATGCCGTTTATGGCTATACCGAAATTGGCTACGAGATCAATGAATATACATATGATAATGGTGGAAATATGAATGCAGACGTTTTTGCTGATGGTTTGAGTGAACTGACAGGACTGGACTTTATAATCACAGCAAGCCAGACTGATGACGGCTTGATCGTTGACTGGGATTCAAATTCAACATTGATTGCAGGACTTAATGGCCGTGAGCAGAATCAGGAATTCTTTTTCTATGACCATGATTCACTGAGCTGGTTCATGATGGACAGCCTTTGGCACACACTGAGTGAAAATCTTGGCACTGAAAATATCTATTATACCATGGACGGCGGCAAGGAACTGACTCCAAAGGATCTGTATCCTATCAGCTCAATTCCTTCTGATTCACCTTATATGGGTTCAATCTTCTATCATACTCACAGTGACGTGCAGGGTGATGATGGAAACACTTCTGAGAACACGCAGACAGCTGAAAATTATCTGGGAATATGGAGCTGCGGACGAGCAACACTTAATATTTCCGATAACGGAGACGGCACTTATCAGGGAGAAATAACATGGGCGGACAGTGCTTTTGAAGATACTGAATGGGTATATATTCTGACATTTGATGCAGACAGTCAAAGCATGGTATGCAACAATAACGCAGTCAAGACATATTATGAATACAAAGACGAAGCTCCTGAACCGGAGACTACAGTAATGTATACCGGTGGAAGCGGCAGTTTTTATCTGGAAAATGGCGTTATTACATGGTATGATGCGGAAGAGGGCTGTGGTGAAGATATGGAATTTGTAAAATAAATTCTGACATGAAATGCTGTATCCGCCAACCAATCCCCCCGATACACCAAAAATGGAGCCGGACAATACATCCGGCTCCAAGTAAATTCAACCAACTACACATCCAAGTCACTCCAATTAACTTCTACCAGATTCCGCAAACCTCATAAAAACGAAATCCTGAAAATACCAATATTACTTTTTTGAAGCTTTTTTTGCAAGCCTATTATCTTGCACCTATCGGGTGAAAAAATAATGCTCATAGAATGTCTATAATACACTGTCGGTACGGCTTTTATTAGCTTTTTTAAAGATGTGAATTTTGCGGAATCAGGTAAATTTCTGAATTGAATATGCACATAAACAACAAAGCGTTCGGGCAGCTGTGTAATACTAAACACCATTTAAAATATGGAAAAAATCAAGCCGACAATCTTGCATATATTGGATTTCGGCGCAGATTTTTTCCCGTTTTTTATTGGTGTTTAGTATAAGTTACCCGAACGCCTTGTTGTTTTGCAGGAAAATGTTCGTATTATAGGGATGCGTTTATATTTTTTAAACTTCGCTCAGAAGCAAAGAAATGTCAGGCAAACATATTTGCCGCTGCATTTATGGTAATAAGCCGGGCAAGGATAAAGGCTTGGTACGCAATATGCATACCGGAATTATTCGGTGATTCCTTAATCAATAAAGTCGCCGCCGCTTCCGCTGTCGCTGCCGCCGCCGGAATCGGAGAAACCACCGCCATCGCCGTCGCCGTAAGAACTGTAGCCACGTACTTCAGCGACCTCACGGCCAATGGAATCCATTGCATCATAAAGATCCATATCCTGCAGCATACGGTAAATGTCATCATTATATGTATCCGTTCCTGTGGAGCAGGCTTCGGGATACTTTAATGCCAGAGCCTTGGCCACCTTTTGACCATAGCCCATAGCAACGGCGTAGACCATATACTCACGCCATATGGGAAATTCCGGAAGATCCTTACTTTCAAAGGTAGTGAAATCATTTAAAAAACGTCCGAAGGCTTGCCATAGAGCAAGGTCGTCCTCTGACTTCTGATCCAGAAAATGGCAGACGCTTGCTATCTTCATGCTCCAAATGCATAATCTGATAAAACCTAATAGGAGCAGCACCGCGGCAAAGGCGATAATGCCTGTCAGAAGAGAAGAACCAAACTGAATTCCGTCGTACAGCGTACTTAACATACAGATCAGCACTGCAAGGATTCCTACTGCCGCAGCAAAAAGCAGACAACGCTTGCCCCATCCTGAGGAATGATTTTCCAAATCTTCTGATTTGACCGTTTTTGTATATTCTATTTCCACTGCACTCTCAAAGTTTTTGCGGAATTTCAAGGATTCATCCCGATTGTCCTTGATAAACTTTTTGAGATTCGTTACAGAGATCCTGCCGCTTCCGTTGGCAGCGATGCACAGAAAATCCCACAGAGCTTCCTGATAACCCGGAATATGCTCCGGTGCAGGTTCTGCGGTCTCCTGCGGTGTGTGTGGGAACAGCTCTTCACCCAGCTGTTCATTCAGATGGATCGTGGGATCTCCTACGGCTGTTTGGAAATGGACCAGTTTTTTCAGATTCAGCTCCAACAATGCTGCAGAGATCTGGCGGGAAATATTAGCCTTGCCGTCGTAAAAATGGATCAGCCTGTCTACAACAGGTGCGGGTCGGTCATCCGGCAGATCCCGATAATATTGGGGTGATTGTGAAGGGTGCTTCTTGAACCTTATCATTTTGATCCGGCGAATAATATGTGTAATCAGGGAATACACGCCGGTTATCATAAGGAGCGGTAAACCAAAGACAATGATAAATAACAATAGTTCCCAACGTTCTTCCAGGAAGCCATAAACCGAGTCTAATATCGTCCGGCAAAAGTGCTCGATGGAATACAAAATGGGATGCTGTGCTTCCCATTCTTCCCGATTTGCCCAATAGGCATCCTGTTCGGACCGCCTGCGCTCCTCTTCCTCACGCTTGGCGTTTGCACTGTCGGCAAGCTCTTGCTCCTCTGCAAGAATATCGTCCAGCACCTCGCCCTCCTGCTCCCAGCCGTCATAAAAGCAGTATGCAGGAATGGTAGAACGTATATCGACGATCGTCCCCAACGAGACGTTATCTGCCTGCAGGAACGCAGAGCCGTCAGGCTGCTTTTCAAATGTACCATTGAGAGGTCCATGTGCCCAGATGAGGAAATCCTCTGTCGGGACGCCCTCGGGCACTGTTAATGTTGCGGTGACCTTACCAATATCGGAAATACCTGTCTTTCCGGTCAGATTCCAGAAAAACTCGCCCACATCGGAATAGAGCTTCACAGCATTTTCCACACAGTAGCTGATCCGGAAGATGCGTGTGCCGCTGCTCTGCTGACGGAAATAGATGTAGACGGTATTTCCCACATCGGTATCCTCCACCGCAAAGGTGTTCTCGGGACGGTTTGCATCGTCCGGTTCATCAAGCTGTGATACAGGCGTCCCGTCGATCGAGATCTGCCAATCGCTGAACACACGTGGACCGGTGAATATATTATTCACTCCATATCGGGTAAACTCATGATCACCGGTGAACAGGACCTCCCTTGTTTCGGTGATAAATGCACTTCCGTCCTCCTGCAACGCAATATCAAAGTGCAGGGAATGCAGCTCAGCACTGTAATCCTCTGCCCATACGGTCAGGGAAAACAGGGGGAGCATCAGCATAACAAGGAAAACGCATAGTATCTTGTTTAAAGAACGCTTCATCGATAACCCTCCTTTCATTTGGGATCTCTATCAGAAGCTGATAGTGACATTAGACTTTTCGGATTCATCCACCTTAAAGAATTCCTCTTTTTGGAAATGGAACATCCCCGCTATCAGGTTGGAGGGAACCGTTTCAAGCAGTCTGTTATAACGCAGCACCATGTCATTGTAGAACTGGCGGTAATTCGCCAGTTTTTCCTCCATCTCGGCAAGCTGCTGCTGCAGATGCAAGAAATTCCGGTTTGCTTTCAGTTCGGGGTAGGACTCCGCCACCGCCATAAGACGGCCCATAGCACCGGACAGTTCCGTACCGGCTTTCATCCGCCCCTCTGCGTCTGCTGCACCGAGATAGCGGCTTCGGGCATCGGTAACTGCCTGCAGCACCTCTTTTTCATGAGCGGCATAACCCTTGACCGTTTCAATAAGACCCGGGATCAGATCAGACCGCTGCTTGAGCACCACATCGATCTGGCTCCACTGTGTCTGAACCTTTAACCTCTCGGTTATCAGCCGATTGTAAGTGACGACGCCCCAGATCAGAAGCAAAATTACAAGGACTATTATTATGATAACCATATTATTCCTCCAATTCTCCGTCAGAGAGGTACAGTCCTGCGAAAATATCCTGATAAATGGTTTCCAAAAAATCTGCTTCATCAAGCGAAGCACAAATGCCGTAAAGATAGGTATGGCTGTCTGTAACCATAGCAAAAACTATCCATTCACATTCGTCTTCATTATCACCTGCGTTATATTTCACAACATATACAGGGTAGCTCATATTCATGGTGTACTCCTCATTTTGCTCAACTGAATGCAAAAGGCAGGAGTCCGCTTCCGCTAAGGCTGCCGCACAGTTAGTAAGATAGTTTTCCACAGTCTGAAAGTCATAATCTATATAACTGGACCACACCGTGTTCACCACACGGATCATCCCATCCTCAGTGACATCTGCGTAGTAATACGTTCCGTCCTCGTAGTTTTCGGTCCGCAGGTTTTCCATATTGGTAAATGGCAGTGCACCACCTATCAGTACCGGAACCATATTACCTTCATCCGGTATCAGGTCGCCTCTGCCGTCGTCCTCGGGTATCAGGTCGCCTCTGCCGTCGTCCTCGGGTATCAGGTCACCACGACCGTCGTCCTCGGGTATCAGGTCACCACGACCATCGTCCTCGGGTATCAGGTCACCACGACCGTCGTCCTCGGGGATCAGGTCACCACGACCGTCGTCCTCGGGGATCAGGTCTCCTCTGCCGTCGTCTTCGGGAATATCCTCATCCAAGATCAAGTCGCCCCGACCTTCGACAACATCACCGAGATTGGATTCATCAGGCTGATACATATACTGTTCGCTATCCGTATCCCAGAACCACACTACCTTGAGTTCACTGCCGCTGTCATCGAACTTCATGGTCACATCGCTGTTACCGTCGCCGTTCAGATCTGCGAAGTCAATGCCATTGAACATACCCCACACATCGCCCGAAAGAGCAACCTTATCCACAAGGGCGACCGGGTAGTCCACAAAACCAAACACATCCTGACTCTCTGAGTTGTAATAGAAGGTAGCTTGTTCTGTGTTTACGCACACCAGCACATAGGTGTCCTCCCCGTTGCGTGTGATGGTGCCGCCGTCACGAATAATTCCCCACGTACGCCAATCGCCTCCGATGTCTTCATAGTCATTGTTCCCGCCGCAAGCCGACAAGCCCAGGCAGACAACAGCTGCCGACAAAAGTGCAAAATTTTTTTTCAAAAGATTCATAATAATTAACTCCTTCCTTTTATTAAACAATTAAGAAATAGGGATCGTCCTCCCGGAGGATAATATCGCCCTGGTTGCTGCGGGCATAGATGTCCTCGTACACGGATAGATCGCTTTGGGAATCGCTGCTCTCATCGGTATCGTATAACCAATCGAGGACCCAATCCGTATCTATGAGCTCGTCGACCTCATCGTACGGAAAAAAGCTACTTCATACAGCTTGTGATCTGCATCATCGTAACAGAGTGGTATTTCCTTCTGAGTGTGGCGGACACACACATTGATCTGCTTCTAATTCTGCGTAATCGTGACGAAAGCATCGATCTCGTCGTCATCACTCATACTAATGTCGCTCAGCAGAATGCTGCTCATGCTGAGCCACCATCAAGCCCAAGCTTAGCAGTGTCACCGTCAGCGGGCATAAGAAGCGTTTCATGATTTTCATATAGTTCTGCCTCAAATTTTATATTATATCAAAACACAGAAATAGCCTGACAAAAGAAGACAAGGGCATAGCTTGAAGAGTTAGGAACGAACCCGCAGACAGGCTGGTCTGTAGGTCAGCCACTCTGTCACTTCGTGGCACCTCCCCCCGCAGGGAGAGATTACGCCTGTCAAGTGTGAGGGACGACACTATTCAAGCTTTGCACTGCCGAACTTGGCAGTATATTATTGTGGATTGCTATAAGTGGCCAAACATCATTTCTTCCGATATACTAATGATTTTTTTATCATTGTTAGTCCCGGTAATGTATGCTGCAATGGCATCCTCAGAATACCCCTCAAGTATACTCCTCTGCTTCCCAGTCTGTCATATAATAGTCTTCGTAGTAATTCTCTTCATACATAAAGGCTATTTTCCCGTCCTCTCCGGTTCCCCATGTAAACCTTGAGCCGAAGCCTATATTGCCTTTTTTAAAGCCTTTTTTCAGCTCTTTTGCTCCGAAATACTGCTCGGGTGACCACGCACCTACCCACTCCGGATCCTGAAATTCGGCATAAACATCATCGGAAATTGGCAGCCAGAAACCGCCGGAACCGTCCTCCGACCATTCTTCGCCCACTTTTACTGCATTGCTTTTTACATCATAAAGATACAGAGCATTGGCATCAACGGCCGACGGGTCGACCATATTGGAAATGCCGTCCGAACAGCCTGCAAGCAACATTACAGATGCTGTGCAGAAAATTAGCTTCTGTACATTCATATAAGATTCCCCTTTTTGAAAACATCATTATTATATAGTTTAATTATAGATCATTGTGACTTTGGATACAATGTCCCTCGGGGACACTTCTGCAGCTGCACCGTACAAAGACCATAATTTGTTTTTTGTGCGGTATTGCCCTTATACTAATTCCAAATCAACCTATAGACAAATCCTCGGATATAATAATCCAA
>JBJERX010000026.1:0-4617 GCA_051882495.1 Huintestinicola sp.
TTGGCTTTCTGCGCCCTTTTGGCTGAATTAGGTCGTGAATATTTTTTCAAACTTAATTTCTCCCTTGACAAATGAATTTTTATGAGTTATAATCAATGTGATGAACGTGAGAGTATTCACCACATCAATTATATTTTGGGTTATGTAGTCGGGGCTTTGGTAACGTACCGACTACATTTTTTATTCGCCTTTGAACTTTTTAAGCTCTGCTTTTAACTGTTCGTTTTCTCTGATAAGTGTTTCAAGCTTATCAATGAGTAACTTTATTAAGTCAGTGCTATTCATCTTTTTTGACTTTGCAAGCCTTTTACATTAATAACATGAATACACAAAAAACTCTAAAGCCTGCGGTAGTTTGTTCGTTAAGGGTATTTAAAAAATTGACCTCGAAATAATTTCAAAGTCATTTTTGCTGCATAGATTATTTTCGTACAATAAAAAAGTGCATTTGTTACATTTATTCCGAACAACGCTCCTTAGCCTATGCCTCTATCTGAGAGATATTGTCATCTTTCTGTAAGTTCGTTGAAAACATCTTCATAGCTGTTTATTTCATCCACATTCCACATAAAACAAAGCCGCTGCATTATATAATACAGCGGCAAGACGATAATCTACAAATCAATAGTTTTCTGCACTGATCTCAAAGAAACTCTTTGGGTGTGCACATACAGGGCATACATCCGGAGCTGCTGTGCCAACGATAATATGTCCGCAGTTTCTGCACTCCCAGATCTTAACCTCGCTCTTTTCGAATACCTGCTTCATCTCAATGTTATTAAGAAGTGCACGATATCTTTCCTCATGACGCTTTTCAATAGCACCAACCATACGGAACTTTGCAGCGAGTTCAGGGAAGCCCTCTTCCTGAGCAGTCTTAGCAAATTCTTCGTACATGTCAGTCCACTCGTAGTTTTCACCTGCAGCAGCTGCTGCAAGGTTATCAGTTGTAGAACCTATGCCTGACAGCTCCTTGAACCACATCTTAGCGTGTTCCTTCTCATTGTCTGCAGTTTTAAGGAAGATATCTGCAATCTGCTCAAATCCTTCCTTCTTAGCAACAGATGCAAAATAGGTGTATTTGTTTCTTGCCTGGGATTCACCTGCAAATGCAGCTTCGAGATTCTTCTCTGTTTTTGTGCCTGAATACTTGCTCATAGTTTTATTCTCCTTTTTAACTATAGTTTCTCCGTT
Organism: Huintestinicola sp.; assembly: GCA_051882495.1. GTDB lineage: Bacteria > Bacillota > Clostridia > Oscillospirales > Ruminococcaceae > Huintestinicola. Next base: position 1,195 of record JBJERX010000026.1, read on the forward strand.
ATCAGTCTCTGCTTTAATAGGTTCAAAATCAGATGCGGGATGCTTACATAAAGGGCATATGAAATCGTCGGGAAGAACATCTCCTTCATAAATATATCCGCATACTGTACATATATACCCTTTTACAGATGGCTTGACAGGAGTATTTGTCTTGATAAACTTCTGATAAAATGCGTATGTGACAGATGGATCATCAGCAAGAACCTTACAGTCTGTGACTTCTGCAACAAACATTGTGTGAGTACCAACATCTGCAGAAGATATTACCTTAGCAGAAATATACGCATTAGTGTCCTCAGTGACATAAACGATACCGTTTTTGGAACGTGAGAAGGATATTCCCTCGGTTTTGTCGGCATCTCTGCCGCTTCTGAAGCCCCAATGCTTGTACGCTGAAAATTTCGATTTCTCACTTAAAACAGATACGTTGAATTCTCCTGTTTTCAGGATCATATCGTGAGTGAGATTACTTTTATTAACTGTTACTGAAATCGTAACAGGTTCGGAGGTTACCTGTGATACTGTATTAACGATACAGCCGTTATCCTTTTCACCATCACGTGCTGTAAGAACAAACAAACCATAGGTAAGTTTATATAAAGCAGATTTTTCCATATCAGCACCCCTTCCAAAGTCCGTGGAGATTGCAGTAAGAATATGCCTCTATAATCTTTTCACCGTCCGTAAGTGCAAAATCAGCTTCCGGAGCAGATTCAGCAGTAAGCAGCTTTCTCTGCGTTCCCTTGTCTGTAACAAGTGTTATCCACTGAATGTAGTGTTCCTGTGTCATAGGATGAGCAGCAGAGCTTACCGAAACATGAACCTTATTTCCGTCAACAGTAACAACAGGAACATGCTTCTCAACTGCTGCATCTGTTGTATTGGGTTCGAGAACTTTCATCTTTTCGCCGCAGCACATTGGTATAACTTCACCTGCAATACCCTCAACAATTGTTCCGCAGTGGGAACACATCATAATTTTCTGAGACATATCCGCATACCTCCTTATTAATTATTTTGTAGGATAATTACTTGTACATGAGATCCGAAATAGTGGAAAGAATTTTATTGTAGCATCACACCCATGCAGTGACAGATTTCGATATTTTTCATAATAATACTTCCTTTCATCATATAGGATAATACGATTTTTCTGCAATAGGATGATTGATCGTATATCCGCAATTTTTATTACTGTATTTAGTATTATATCACAAATTTCTCCAAAAATCAATAGATTTTTTCACATTTGTATAAAATAACACTTTTTTAGTATATTTTTAGTTTGATATATAAAATTTAATTCAAGCATGGGTACATCATGATATTTGTCAGTACATTATGATTTTTCTGCCCGAAGGTGGTGAAAAATGATACATACCAAAACGTTCATAGGTTGCAGCGATATTTATATCCGCACTGCAGTCATAACATCCATGACCGTCATCGAGCGAATAACCGCACATATATCCTGCTGAATTATATTTAAACCTCATCTTAGCTGTCATACCTGACTCTGTAACCACAGCAGAGGCAAGTCTGCTGCCTATAAATTTGTATCTGGCTGTTGAGACCTCGTATTTGCCTGATCCCCGTGCAAAGAACTTCACAAGAGCTGACATATTTCCGCTTTTATCATACTCACAGATATAAAAATGACTGAGTATCATCCTTCGCTCGAAGTTTTCCTTATCGTAAAACAGAAAAATCTTCCGCACACCAGCATCAAGAACGATAGCAGTGTAATCCGTTCCCCCGTTTGCCGCATGATAATTAACACGTATCAGTTCATTTTTATCAGTGTAGCTATACTCGAAATATGCTCCGAAAGGAGGTTTTTCATGTACAAACATTCCCTTTCTTCCTGCAGGCTCATTTATATAATCTGTGAGATCGGGTTCGTAATACCCGAGTGAATCATGAGATCCCACATAGTATCTTACAGCTGCTATCATAGGATCTGATGCATCTATCAGATTTTTGTAGATCATTTTGTACTGTGTTGTTATTCTGTTATGCAGAATATTAAGATCCATATATATCACCCATTTTCTAAATTTTTTGGGGAAAGGTTTCTGCGACCAGCTCCTTATCCTTTGCATATCCTATAACAAGGAGTATGGTCATAAATATCCATACTATAGGTTCCGATATCATAATTCCGAAATATCCAAGTGCGGGAGCAGCAAGAAATGCAACAACAGCCTTTCCTATAAGCTCAATAATACTGCTTGCAACCGGTACAGCCTTTCGTCCCAGACCCTGCAGAGAGCTTCTTGTTACTGCCAGAACTGCAAGAACAAAATAGAACGGAGTATTGACACGCATATATTTTGACGCTGTTTCTATAATGTAATCATTACCTGAGCCTGCAATAAATCTGACGATGAATGGTGATAACAGCCAGCCTATGATAACTGCAGCAGCTGACCATATCCACGCCATAAAAACTGCGCTCTTTATTCCTGCACCAACTCGCTCAGGCTTTTGGGCACCTATATTCTGGCTGCAGTATGTTGCACTTGCTGAGCCTAATGCAGCAAAAGGAAGCATAAGTATGCTTGATATTTTTCTTGCAGCAGTATGTGCAGCAATTGTATCGGTACCGAAATTATTGATAGCACTCTGGAGAACGAGGGAACCGACCTCTACAATGGAGAACATCATTGCAAGAGAAAGTCCCATGGAAAGCAGTTCCCACAGCTCCTCCAATGTAACCTTGAATTCATCTGCACTGGGAATAAGGTAGGAGAATCTTTTGAAAATGTAAAATAAGCAGAGGATAAACGATACAGACTGTGAAATAACTGTAGCATAAGCCGCTCCCCTTACTCCGAATCCGAGCTTAGCAACAAAAAGAAAATCAAGAGCTATATTTACAAATGATGAAAATACAAGGAACACAAGAGGAGTTATACTGTCCCCCACCGCTCTCAGAACACCTGCAGACATATTATAAAGCATAGCTGTTGTCATAAAAATAAGTATTATGGAAATATAGCTGTATGCTTCATCAAAAATATCTTCGGGTGTATTGAGTATCCTGAGAAAAGGTTCCAGAAGCAGCATGCTTATTATTGTAAAAATAACTGATACAAACAAACCCAGAATTATAGTGCCGCTTACTGCACGACGCATTTTTACGTGGTCTCCTGCTCCGTAATGACGGGCAGTAACAATAGCAAAACCATTTGTCAATCCTGACATAAATCCGATTATCAGGTTTGAGACATATGATGTTGAACCAAGTGCGGCAATTGCTCCCACACCAATAATTCTTCCGACAATAACAGTATCGATCATGCTGTAAAACTGCTGAAAAAGGCTGCCTATCATTATGGGCAGTGCAAAGGCCAGCAGGATCTTAGTGGGATTTCCCGTTGTAAGCTCTTTCATAAAAGTCTCCTGAGGATTCAATAGTCT
>JBJERX010000027.1:0-19134 GCA_051882495.1 Huintestinicola sp.
GCGCTGCCCTTTGGAAACCCGCAAGCCTTTGAAAAGGCTTGAGCGAAACTTTAACGACGCCAACTTTTGTGGAGCTTTTTTACCAAGCGAGTTTTTCGACAGACTGATGCCCCCGTAAAAATACGGGGGCACGCTATTAGTATAAAGCTTCATATCTGTGACCTGCTGTCATATTTTCTGACTGTCAATGTCTCACCGCTTTTTATTGAAGCCTTGACATCAATAATTCTTTGATTGGAGGAGCCTCGGAAAGCGAGCATAATATCCTTCTGCTCCTCTATGAATTCGCCGTCAACAAGAATATCAATATATGAAAGCATTTCATCTGTCGATTCACATCTTGCACGGCTGTTATTTAACAGGTCGGTTTCAAAGGTGTATCCTGTGAAGCACCATACTGACTTGTTCGGGAACCTTTCCCGTACCTTGCGGAGCAATGGAAGCAATCCACGCTGATTATCAGGCTCAAAGGGTTCACCGCCAAGCAGGGTCAGTCCGTCAACATATGCAGGAGCAAGTGCTGTCAGTATTTCCTCCTCTGTTTCCTCTGTAAAAAGCTGCCCATAGGAAAAATCCCATGTATCGGGGTTGAAGCAGCCTTTGCAGTGATGGGTACATCCCGAAACGAAGAGAGTCACTCTCACGCCCTCGCCGTTTGCGATATCGTTTTTCTTGATCTCACCGTAAAACATATTACAGATGAAGCACCCTTTCCCTGATTTCCTGAGTTCTGCCCTGGTTCCAGTACTGTGTGCCTATATAGCCGCAGGTTCTTCTTGCTACATTCATCTTGTCCTGATTGCGGTTGCCGCAGTTGGGGCATTGCCATACCAGCTTGCCGTCATCCTCCACGATATTGATCTCACCGTCAAAGCCGCATACCTGACAGTAATCGCTTTTTGTATTCAGTTCAGCGTACATGATGTTATCATAAATGAACTGCATTACACGGATAACGGCCGTGATATTCTGCTGCATATCGGGAACCTCAACGTAGCTGATAGCTCCCCCTGAGGAAAGTGCCTGGAACTGAGATTCAAACTTAAGCTTTGTGAATGCGTCTATCTCCTCGGTAACACTTACGTGATAGCTGTTTGTGATATAGCTCTTATCGGTAACTCCCTTGACGATTCCGAAACGCTTCTGGAGGCATTTTGCAAACTTGTATGTTGTGGATTCAATGGGAGAGCCGTAGATGCTGAATGCGATATTGGTTTCCTTCTTCCACTTTTCGCATGCTTTGTTCATGCGAAGCATAACTGCCAGAGCAAAGGGAGTTGCTGTGGGATCTGTGTGAGATTTGCCTGTCATGTACTTAGTACATTCGCAAAGTCCTGCATATCCCAGAGATATGGAGGAATATCCTCCGTAAAGAAGCTTGTCGATAGGCTCACCCTTCTTGAGTCTTGCAATGGCTCCGTACTGCCAAAGGATAGGTGCAGCGTCGGAAAGGGTGCCCTTGAGGCGGTTGTGTCGGCACATAAGTGCACGGTAGCAGAGCTCGAGACGATCATCAAATATTTTCCAGAATTTCTCAATATCTCCTCCTGAGCTAAGTGCAATATCGGGAAGGTTAAGAGTTACAACGCCCTGATTGAATCTGCCGTAGAACTTATAATTGCCGTTTTCATCCTTCCATGGATTCAGACAGCTTCTGCATCCCATTACAGGGAAGCAGTTTCCTTCCTTCAGCTCCCTCATTTTCTTTTCTGAAACATAATCGGGAACCATTCTTTTTGCTGTACATTTTGCAGCAAGCTCTGTAAGGTAGAAATACTTTGAATCTTCGGTTATATTATCTTCCTCAAGCACGTAGATAAGCTTGGGGAATGCAGGAGTTACCCATACGCCGGATTCGTTCTTCACGCCCTTGTAACGCTGGCGGAGAGTTTCCTCGATTATCATAGCGAGGTCACGTTTTTCGGCCTCGTTCTTAGCCTCATTAAGATACATGAAAACCGTAACGAAGGGAGCCTGACCGTTTGTTGTAAGAAGTGTTACCACCTGGTACTGGATAGTCTGAACACCCTTGGTGATCTCTTTGCGGAGACGTTCCTCGACGATTTCGCTGATCTTATCCTCTGAGGGGGAAACGCCCATTTCGGCAAGCTCTGCAAGAAATTCCTTGCGTATCTTCTCACGGGATACCTGTACAAAGGGAGCAAGATGAGCAAGGCTGATGCTCTGACCGCCGTACTGATTACTTGCTACCTGAGCGATTATCTGAGTTGCGATATTGCAGGCTGTGGAAAAGCTGTGGGGCTTTTCGATAAGTGTTTCGCTGATAACAGTACCGTTCTGGAGCATATCCTCCAGGTTCACAAGGTCGCAGTTATGCATATGCTGTGCGAAATAATCTGTATCGTGGAAATGGATTATACCCTGTTCGTGAGCCTCAACAATATCCTGGGGAAGTAGTATACGCTTGGAAAGATCCTTGCTTACTTCGCCTGCCATATAGTCACGCTGAACGCTGTTTACAGTAGGATTTTTGTTGGAGTTTTCCTGCTTGACCTCCTCATTGTTGCACTCGATGAGGGTAAGGATCCTGTTATCGGTTGTGTTTGATTTTCTGATAAGTGAGCGGTTATATCTGTAGCGAACATAGCGTCTTGCAAGCTCAAAGGCACCCGTGGACATGATCTGGTTCTCCACCATATCCTGTATTTCTTCTACTGAGGATGCTCTTCCGACCTTGTTGCATTTATATTCAACGTATTCTGCAATATCTCTGATCTGCTCATCGGTAAGATCTTTGTGCTGACCTGCCTCATTAGCTTTTGTGATAGCAGAAACGATCTTTTCAATATCAAAGTTTTCTTCCGATCCGTTTCTCTTGATGATCTTCATTAGTATGCGACTTCCTTTCGGGGATCGTTATGTAAATATATCCTTGGGGATAATTAGTGTGCTTTATTATTGTACAACAAAAATTTGTATTTGTCTGTTGCATTTGCAACAAAAATATGATATAATTAAGATAATACACCACAATATCTTGTGGTATTACTAATAGTTAAACACATTATACAGTGTGTAATCAAAATTTTCACCGTATTATAGTGAAAATGGAGAAATGAACCTGTATGCAGTGTTTCGGACAGAATTTCAGGGGTGAAAGGTTCATGGCAAATAAATATTCAGTATTCCGTGATATGACTCGTTCGGAAATTGAGGGGCTGAAAAAATGCCTCCATTTCAACAAGCGGCAGTTCAATGAAAAGGATATTATAATGCAGATCTCGCCGGAAAACAGAACTATGGGAATAATCGCAGAGGGATATGCATATCTTGCCAGCACGGGGATAAACGGTGAAAAGACTATCATTGATTTTTATGAGGAGGGAAGTGCTTTTGGCGTGGGCGTTCTTCCGGACAGCGAAAGCAATTCATATTATGTTCTGGCAAAAACACACTGCAAGGTATGGTTCACTGAGTTCGATCAGATGATCGCCTGCTGCTCAAAGAGCTGCGACAGGCATCTGAAGCTGATCGACAACCTTATCAGCGGAACAGTTGGACGAATACAGCTTCATACGGATATTCTCAGCAGACGCTCTATAAGGGATAAGCTTACAGCGTATTTTACGCAGCAGTCGGAACAATGCCGTCAAAACGAGTTTACAATTCCTCTTTCACTTGCGGAGCTTGCAGATTATCTTGCAGTAAATCGCAGTGCCATGATGAGGGAGATCAAAAAAATGAACGATGATGGTCTGATAGATTCCTCCGGGACCAGTGTAAGGCTTATAAAGGCATCTGAATGACCTATTGTACACATCAGACAGATAAAAAGACCGCTGAAAATCAGCGGTCTTTGTTATGCATAATTCAGAATTCAAGCAGGATCAGTTGATAACTGTCTTCTCTGTTTCCTTATCGAAGATATGGATCTTGTTGGGATCAAGAGCAACCTTGATTGTATCCTGAGGACGAGCTGTAGATCTAGGATCAACACGAGCAGTCATTGAGATACCTTCACAGTTGAGGTAGAGATATGTTTCAGCACCCATCATTTCTGTGATTTCAACTTCAGCGTCAATGATACCTGTCTTAGCTGTGGAGAGGAACATTTCCTCATCGTGAATATCCTCGGGACGGATACCCATAATGATCTCCTTGTCAACGAGCTCGGAAAGTGCGAGTTCATCAACCTTGGATTCAGGAACCTCAACGAAGTACTTCTTACCTCTTGTTGTCTTTGTATCTTCGGAACCGAATTCAACTGTGAACTTGCCGTCGATCTTTCTGAGGTAGGAATCAATGAAGTTCATCTGAGGTGAACCCATGAAGCCTGCAACGAACTGGTTAACAGGGTTTGTGTAAAGGTTCTGAGGAGTATCAACCTGCTGTACGAAACCATCCTTCATAACTACGATACGGTCACCCATTGTCATAGCCTCTGTCTGGTCATGTGTTACGTAGATAAATGTTGTACCGAGCTTCTGGTGGAGCTTGGAGATCTCAGTTCTCATCTGAGCTCTCAGCTTAGCATCGAGGTTGGAAAGAGGCTCGTCAAGAAGGAATACCTGAGGCTCACGAACGATAGCACGACCGAGAGCAACACGCTGTCTCTGACCACCGGAGAGAGCCTTGGGCTTTCTGCTGAGAAGGTGGGAAATGTCGAGGATTCTTGCAGCTTCTTCTACCTTACGGCTGATCTCGTCCTTAGGAACCTTACGGAGCTTAAGACCAAAAGCCATGTTCTCAAATACTGTCATATGAGGATACAGAGCGTAGTTCTGGAATACCATCGCAATATCTCTGTCCTTAGGAGCTACGTCATTTACAAGACGGTCACCGATGTAAAGCTCACCCTCGGAGATTTCCTCAAGACCTGCGATCATACGAAGTGTTGTAGATTTTCCGCATCCTGAAGGACCTACGAGGATAATGAATTCCTTATCCTTGATCTCAAGGTTAACGTCTGAAACGGCAACAACGCCACCGGGGTACTTCTTATAAATTGATCTTAATGATAAACTTGCCATTTTTAAGTGGACCTCCCTAATAAATATTGCTGCCGACAGTGGAATACATTTCGGCTATACATATATAATACCAAATTACACATAGTAATTTCAAGTTGCTTATTACCCAAAGTTACAAAATATTATTTATTAAGTTTGACGAAAAAATAGCAAATAAAAAAATAATAGGCTCCGGCTACGTTTATTTTGTATAAAGAGAAGCTATTTCTTTGTGCAAAATTTCTCTGCACTCACCGGGAGCCAATCCGGGGTCGAGATCTATCCCGCCGATGCGTATCCGCTTGAGTGCGGTGACCTTGTTTCCCAGGGCTTCCATCATTCTTTTGACCTGATGATATTTACCTTCATGTAGAATAAGATTAACAATATGTTCATCATCTGTGTAGATGATCTGTGCCGGCAAACAGATCTCGTCTCCGTCGATTGTCAACCCTCTTTCCAGTTCGTTCTTGTAATGCTTTTCGGCGGGTCTCTCCAGAGTTACAACATATTCCTTTTCGACGTGGCTTTTCGGGGAGAGCATCTTATGTGCAAGTGCTCCGTCGTCGGTGATAAATACAAAGCCTTCGGTGTTCTTATCAAGCCTTCCTGCGGGAAAAAGATCGCGTCTCCGAAGCTCCTCGGGGATGAGACTGAGGACTGTTTCGGTGAGCCTGTCCTTGGTTGCACATACAACTCCTGCGGGCTTGTTTAGCATAATATACATATACTGTCTGTATAATATATGCTTTCCGCCGATTGAAATGTCATCCCTTCCGGGCATGATCTTTGTCTCGGGAGATGTGAGGGGTGTGCCGTTAAGGAGGATCTTTCTGTGCTTTATCATATCCTTGACCTCGGAACGTGACATTCCTGTCTGACCTGCTATAAATTTATCTGCTCTCTGGAGATGTTCATTCTCACTCATGTCTGTACCTCATATATACTTTATATAAATAATGGTGCGGCTGATACCGGCTTAACTTCATAATACTATTATAATATGTGTGGTATATAATTGTCAAGGATCATAAAAATACTCATGATATATAGGATATGTACGTGCAGCCGATGAAAAAGGGGTATCTGTAACCGAATCTTTATAAGTATTTTGATGTTTTTTAGCTTTTTGTGAGAATCGTGCAATATGACTATAAATATTTCGAGAAAATTTGTAATAATAATTATTGTAGTGACAATTGAATTGTGCTATAATTAAAACACATCAGGGAGGCAAATCCCGGATAATAATTGTGAATTTAATGGAGGAAAAAGATTATGAAGAAGATTCTTGCTGCTCTTGCAGCTTCTGCAATGGTTCTTTCTATGATGGGTGTTACTGCTTTCGCTGCCGGCGAAGATGGTAACGGCACAGAGATCGAGGACGATACAACAGTTATTGAGGAAGAAGAGCCTGAGGTTGAGGAAGAGCCCGAGGTTGAGCCCGAGGCTGTTCCCGAGGTTCCCGCTTCTCCTGCTACAGGCAACTCTCCCGTTGCTATGGCAGTTATCCCTGTAGCTCTTGCTGCAGCTGCTGTTGTTGCTAAGAAGTCCAAGTAATAGGACCATACAGCACTAAAATGCACAAGTGCCCGCCATTAGGGAGGTACCGATAAAGAAGTTTACCGGTACCCAGCGACAAGCTTTGAGCATTTTGCCGTTTAACCGACAAAATGACAAAGGGTCGCCCCTTGGCCGGCACTTGTTTTGTGTAAGGAGAAAATTATGATCAACAAGCTGAATTCGGCATTTGGCTGTGTTTGTGCTCTGCTCGCATCTGTGTGCATGAGCTGTGACGCATCTGCCGCATCTTCGGATGTGATAGCCGGGGAAAGCGGAGATGTGGGGATCGTAGCATATGCTGTTCCCGCTGCCATCGGAGCTATTACCTTTGCTCTTAAAAAGCGTATAAACAAGTAATACCCCGGTGCCCGTAAAACAGCGTTCAGGTAATATCCGGATAGGATTTATGCCGAATTTGCTAAAATGCACAACTATAAGTAAAAGTATTTTAGCAGAATATATATAGATTTTTTTATAAATATATTGTATAATATGAATACAGTTATCAGTATGACTTGCTGATCGAAACAAAATACAAGTCGATTATAAAAAAATCGGAGGAAAAAACTATGAAAATGAAGAAGTTTGCGGCAGCTGCTGCAGCATCTGCTATGGCTCTTTCTGTTATGGCAGTAAATGCTTCCGCTGCTGAGTACGATGCATTCCTTATGTTCACAGACTGGGACTGGCTCTGGGGCAACTGGAATTTAGGTCAGAGCGGTGACGCTGTAGTTAACGGCTACGGTACATACACTGTATCTATCAGTGCATCCGAAACAGAAAACTCTGACAACGCAACAAACGGTGCACAGATCTTCTGTGTTGATATCGTTGGAGGCGGAGCAGAATTTTCTGTTGACAACACTATCGCTACAATCGACAGCATCAAGGCTGACGGCAGCGACATCAAGGTTGACAACTCCAAGATCGTTTACGGCGATATCGAGGAGAACGGCAACTTCAGAATCGAGATCAGAAATACATACGGCGTAACAGGTGACGCTGCAGGTGCAAATTATGATCCTATCGATTCAGAGTCCTTCTCTGCTGCTGACAGCATTGAGGTTACATTCACACTCGCTCCCGCTGACGGAGCTGAGGCTGCTCCTGCTGAGACAGAAGCTGCTGAGACAGAGGCTGCTGCAGAAGAAACAGCTCCTGCTGCTGACTCATCAACAACATCTGCTACAACAGGCAATACATCTGCTGCTGCTCTTGCAGGAATCATGGCAGTTGCAGCTGCTGCTATCGCAGCAAGCAAGAGAAAGTAATTCCCGAAAAGGATTTACTATAAAAAATTAAGTTGGAGGAAAAAACAATGAATCTTAAGAAGATCGTTGCTGCAGTTGCTGCTGCAGCTATGGCACTTACAATGTCCGCAGTAAATGTTTTTGCTGCAACTGTTACTCTCGACAGCGAGTACACAGGTGCTTGGACAGCATCATCAGCTATTCCTAAGGCTGATCTCGAGGCTATCGGCGGCGATGTTAAGATCACTCTTAACGTAACACCTAAGAAGCTCATGGTAAAGGATCAGATCGTTCTCAAGCCTATCACAGTTGGCGACAGCTGGATCGCTGTTGAAGAGGGTCTTACTTCCGATACAGAATGCCGCAAGCCCGATGGCTTCATCGTTATCAAGCAGAGTGCTACAACAGTATCCTTCGTTATGAGCTCTGCTGCTGTTGCTTCCCTTACAGATAACGGTCTCTGCTTCCAGGTTTACAACGTAACAATCAACTCTGCTGAACTTTCTGCAGGTACTCCTGAAGGCGATTTCAAGCTGATCGAAGATAAGGTTTCTAAGGATTACAGCTCTGAGAAGGCAACCTATGAAGAGCTTATGGGCATTGCTCCTGCAGAGGAAGCTGCTGCTGAGGAAACAGAGGAAGCTGCTCCTGCTGAGGAAGAGGCTGCTGAGGAAACAGAAGAAGAAGCTGCTCCTGCTGAGGAAGAGGCTGCTGAGGAAACAGAAGAAGAAGCTGCTCCCGCTGAGGAAGAGGCTGCTGAGGAAACAGAAGAAGAAGCTGCTCCCGCTGAGACAGAAGCTGCTCCCGCTGAGACAGCTGCTCCTGCTGCAGACTCCACAACAACTGCTGCTACAACAGGCAATACATCCGCTGTTACAATCATCGGTGTTATGGCACTCGCAGCTGCAGCTGCTGTAACAGTTAAGAAGTCCAAGTAATTACAAATTAGTTACAAGGATTATTACTGAATAGTTACATAAAGCTCCCGGACGTTTGCTCCGGGAGCTTTTTGTGCTATATATAATAAAAATCAGTCAAAATTGGTCAAAATATTTACATTAAGGTTACACTGCACAAAAAAACGGTTACAATTTTATTACAAAAATACTTGACTTTGTTACAGCTTGTGATGTATAATAATATCATAGATAAAAATATCAGGAGGACTAACATATGAAAACAAAGAACTTATTCATCACAGCTGCAGCAGCAGGCTTATCCGCTGCAGTGATCTCAGGCATGAGCGTTTCTGCTTCGGCACAGTCCGTTATAGATTTCGAGGATGGCAACAGCTCATTTGTAACTATGAAGACCGATGACGGCGGAGATAATTCTGTTCTCTCTGTTGTCGACTTCAACGGCTCAAAGCAGCTCAAGGTTGACGTTCAGGACTGCTCTCTCATTCCTAAGGTAAAATTCAATATCAATTCTATCCTCGGCGATGACAATATGGATAAGGTCAAGGTGATCGAGATGCAGATCACTCTTGAATCCAAGGACGGAACTACACCTCCCGGTTGGGCAGGCGGCTGCATCGGTACTCAGGGCGGCGAGACAAATACTCCCGGCTGGGGTCAGACTCCATGGGAGGACGGCGAATATGATAACGCAGTTTCCCAGCAGTACACTATCCAGAGAAAATTCCTTCTCGGTTCCGAGAAATTTGTAAACGGCACACCCGATACTCATATGCTTCTTATGAGATGGGGATGCGAAGTGGACTACAATATGTATGTTGATAACATCAGATTCCTTGACAGCAGCGGAAATGAGATCGAGCTTGCTCTTGCAGCAGGTGCCCCCGCTGAGACTGTAACAGAGGTTAATGAAGATGTTGAGATCATCGAGGATACAACTGTTCAGCCTGAGGAAACTCCCGCAGAAGAACCCGAGCAGACAGCTTCTGTTCCCGCATCAGATAACAACACAACATCCACAACAACCGGAAACGCTTCTGCTGTTGCAGCATGCACTGCTCTTGTGCTTGCAGCATATGGTGTATTCATGACACGCAAGAAAAAATAAGCGTTTTTGTGCGGATTTATATTAAATTGCAATTAATTAAGCAGCTTTTTTGTCCCGTGTATGCAATATGGACAAAAAGGCTGCTATTTTATTGTTTAATTAGCAGATTGTAAAGTTTGTGGTTTAATGCTATAATGTAAACGTAAATCTATACACGATTTTATTCAACGTGTGTAAAATATGGAGGAGATAAAAATGAAACTGACAAAGACAATGGCAAGCGTTGCAGTTGCTGCTATGGCTGCTTCAATGCTTTCTGTATCCGCATCTGCTACAAACTGGTCAGCTGCAAGCTATGCTGATGAAGACCCTGCTACAGTAAACATCATTTCTTGCGATGAGAACAGCGTAACATTCACAGCTACTAAGGATGGTACAGCTGCTAAGTGCCGTATCACACTTGATAAGGTCCTTGCAAATCCCGATGATGCTGCTAAGATCAAGAGCATGAACTGGAAGGTTACATATCATGTTGACACTAATGCTGCTCCCGGCAACGGTCTCGGCGGCGGTACATATGCTGCTACAACAAACTCTGTAAGCTACTGGCTCAGCCCCGATTACGATGATGACGGCAACGCTTACTGGGCAAACGATACATATGAGTTAGAGGACAGCGTTAAGTATCTTCTTCCTTCTTCCGTTCCTTCTGCTGATGGCGAGCTCGTATTTATGGACTGGTCTAACGGCAACCTCGTTTCCGATAACGTAACTATTACAATTTCTGACCTCAAGATCTTTGATGCTGACGGCAATGAGATCGAACAGGCTCCTTTCGGCGGTTCCGAAGAGGCTGCTCCCGCTGAGACAGAGGCTGCTGCTGAGGAAGCTGCACCTGCTGAGACAGAGGCTCCCGCTGAGGAGGCTGCACCTGCAGAGACAGCGGCTCCTGCTGCTGACTCCACAACAACTGCTGCTACAACAGGAAACACAGCTGCTGCTACACTTGCTGCTGTAATGGCTGTTGCAGGCGTTGCTGCTGTTGCATTCAAGAAGAGAGCATAATTTCTGAAATTGTAGATAATGGAGTGTTATTACTATGAAGACTAAAAAGATATTAGCAGGAGTATCTGCAGCAGCAATGGCTGTATCAGCTATGTCTGTATTTTCTGTAAGCACATCTGCAGTAGCTGCAGGTGCAACATCTATCGACTTTGAGGACGGCGATTTCTCTTTCGTTTACATGAATGTTGACGATAAGGGTGCTGATGATTCAACATTATCCGTTGAGTCCTTCAATGGCTCCAACCAGCTCAAGGTTGACGTTACAACAGCAAGTAAGACTCCTAAGGTTTGGTTTGATCTCGATTCTATCTGCGACAGAGCAGTTACAACTCAGATCAATTCAATTGAGATGGATCTTACATTCGTTCCTAAGGATCCCGAGAAGGCTCTCGGTTGGATCGGCGGACAGATCGGTGCTGCCGGCGGTTTTGATATGAATGCTTCCGGTAAGGGTCAGAAGAACCCCGACTGGTCCTCCAGCGAATGGTCCTGTGAAGATGCTAATTGTTGGGAGATAGGTCTCGCAAGCACACAGCATGTAGTTAAGAAGTTCCTCCTTCCTTCTTCCAAGTATACAGAGGAGGGTACAAATCCCTTCTTCGGTGTAATGGCTTGGGGTAACGGTGATACTTCCGACTATGTAATGTATATTGATAACGTTGTTCTTAAGGACAAGTCAGGAAATGCTCTTACACTCGGCGTAACTCCTGCTGAGACAGAGGCTGCTCCCGAGGAGACAGCTGCTGAGGAAACAACTGCAGCTCCCGAGGAGACAGCTGCTGAAGAGACAACTGCTGCTCCCGAGGAAACAGAAGCAGCTCCCGCTGAGACAGAGGCTGCTCCCGCTGCTGCTGCAGATTTTGACGGTACAGTTATCACAGACACAGAAGCTACTTCCGACGGTGCTTGGGGTCAGGCTATCACAATTCAGACAATCAAGAACGAGGGCGGTTCCTTCGATCCTTCTATTCTTACAGCAGACAAGGCTGTAGTAGTTTACTACGAAGCTGATACAGCTCCTGAGGTTGTTCTTCAGAGCTGGAGCGGCGGTGCAGGCTGGGCAAAGGTTCCTGCAAACGAGGATTATTCTACTCCCGGCGTTGCAGTATTCACATATGATTACATGACAGCTATGTATGAGTCTGATAACTTCGTTGATACTCTCGATGCTTTCATCGTTGGTGATACAGGTTCTGCTCTTAAGGTTACAAAGGTTCTTCTCGTTGACGCTGCTTCACTGGGCGGCGAGGCTGCTGCTCCCGTTGTTGAGGAAGCACCTGCTGAGACTGAAGCTGCTCCTGCTGAGACAGAGGCTGCTGCTTCCGTTGAGACAACACCTGCTGTTGACTCTACAACAACTGCTGCTTCCACAGGTAACACATCCGCTGCTGCTGTTGCATCCGTAATGGTTCTCGCTGCAGTTGCTGCTGTTGCTACAAAGAAGAGAAAGTAATCTCTAATTGATTCAATCTTTAAAGCCGTTTCCGGATCTCCGGGAACGGCTTTTTGTTATGGGGATATTATCTATATTGTAGGGATATACAAAATCCATTGTGTTTTTTTGGTATTTATTTACTTGACAAAACCTTTTTATGGTGTTATTATAATGATATCAAAGTGATATCATTATAATGCGACATAAGGTATCACGTAAAGAAAGGATGATGTATATGACAGGTAATATCAATTCTAAATACGATGAAAAGGTTCTTAAAGCTGCAAATGGTCTCGGTGCAATGTTTTTCTTCATTCTGCTGTATCTCGCATCTATTGCAGGAGTTATTTACGGCGGAATGATGATGGATACCGGAGATGCTTCAGCGGCTGAGATCTTATTATTTGTTGTTTCAATGATATGGGTTTGTATTGGCTGGTTCCCCTTCATGGGAATCAAGGTCATCAAGCCGAATGAAGCACTTGTTCTTACTGTGTTCGGAAAATATACCGGCACATTGAAATCTGAGGGTATCTTCTTTGTAAATCCTTTCTCTGTTGCAGTTAATCCTGCTGCTGCTGAGCCTATTGAACAGATCACCACAGCTTCTTCCGGTCAGACCTCTTCAAGATATACTGCTAAGACTTCAAAAAAGCTTTCTATGAAGGCAATGACTCTTGACAATAAAAAGCAGAAGATCAATGACCTTAATGGTAATCCCATTGAAGTAAGCATCGTTGTTATCTGGCGTATCGTGAATACAGCCAAGGCTGTTTTCAATGTAGACAACTATGCCGAGTACATCTCCATACAGGCAGATTCAACACTGAGAGATGTTGCAAGCCTTTATCCTTATGATGATACAGACGGTGACGAGGAACTCAGATCTCTCAGAAGCTCCTCTAAAGAGGTTGCCGAGAAGCTCCGCAATGAGCTGCAGGGCAGAGTGGATGACGCAGGCATTGAGATAGTTGAGGCTCGCATCACACATCTTGCTTATGCTCCCGAGATAGCTGCGGTAATGCTCCAGCGTCAGCAGGCTGCGGCTGTTATTGAAGCACGTCAGAAGATCGTTGACGGTGCTGTTGGAATGGTTGAAATGGCTCTTGAACGTCTTTCCGCTAACAATGTATGTGAGTTTGACGAGGAACGCAAGGCTCAGATGGTTTCAAATCTCCTTGTAGTCCTCTGCGGAAACAAGGATGCACAGCCTATCGTCAACAGTGGAAGTATTTATTGATAACCAACAATAGATGAGTATTTCTGTAAAGGAGGATGGGGCATGAGCCGAATTGAAGCATATTATCCTGCAGAGGTCATTACTTCTCTTGTTATCGGCGGTATCCTTGCAATTTTTATCCCGGCTGCTGCGGTGATCATCTATAAGAAGAAAAACAAGCATGTTCCCCTGTCAGTATTCTTTATCGGATGCGGTATATTTGTCCTGTTTGCCCTTGTGCTTGAACAGCTCCTTCATCTTGTTATGCTTCCTGTTGTTATGGATAAGGTCTGGGCATATGCTGTGTACGGCTGTCTTGCAGCGGGAATATTTGAGGAAACAGGCAGATTCATTGCGTTTAAGCTTTTCATGAAAAAGCACACCGACCCCGGAACATCTGTTATGTACGGATTAGGTCATGGCGGTATAGAGGCGGTTCTTATTTTCGGGATCAGCATGGTAAGTACCCTTGTAACAGTATTGACTGTCAATTCAGTGGGTTTTGACAGTGCAGTTACATTGTTTTCGGCAGGACAGGGAGAGGAAACAGCAGAGCTTGTAAAAACACAGCTTGAGCAGATCGCAGGCGTCACCATTGGCAGTACAATGCTTGGTGTGTATGAGCGTATCCTTGCTATGACCGTTCATGTGTCCCTTTCTGTAGTGGTTTTTTCGGCAGTCAGAGTAAAGGGAAACGGATGGCTGTTCCCTGTGGCAATAGCACTTCATGCAGTGTTTGATTTCCCTGCGGCTCTTTCTCAGAAGGGTGTTCTTTCTGTTCCCGTATTGTACATTATACTTACGCTTATTGCAGCTATAATGGTTTTTGCGGCTGTAAGATGTTATAAACTTTTGATTGCTTCCACGGAAGTGCGTGAGGTCATTGAGGAATAAAACCTGTACGGTATATTGATATGGAGGTGAAGCGGGTGGCTGAAAACGATAAAAAAACCAAAAAGCAGGTTCCCCTGAGGCTGTCCGCAGCACTTTATGACGAGCTTGCAATGTGGGCGGAGGATGAATTTCGCTCCATTAACGGTCAGATAGAATATCTGCTGACCGAATGCGTAAAAAAACGCAGAAAAAAGAATTTTGCTGATGATTCGGGGGAGGAGGAGAGTTGATATGGCTTTCAACATATTTGCACTGGTAGGCTGTTTCATTATCCCGATTGCCCTTATCGTTTGCGGACTGTGGTTTCTGAACGCCCCTCCCGAATACGGCAGTGAGATCGGGTACAAATCATCCCGTTCTCTGAGCTGCTCCGGAAAATGGTATGCTGCTCACAAGATAAGCGGAAAATTCTTTATGATCTCGGGTATCTGTATGATGCCCATTGCTATTATTACTGTTGTATTTTTTATCGGCGGGGATAAGGACACGGTGGGATGGATAGCTGTATTTGAGGAGCTTGTTCAGGTGATCGTGCTTCTTGCGGCTATTCCCTACACCGAAAACAAGCTGAAAAAAATGCAATAGTTTGAGAACCTGTCTTCACAAGCGTATGTGCACGTCTTTTCGGCAAATTTTGCCTAAGACTGCGTTAAAAATCCTTGCCGGGCGACAGCCCGCCTGCGGATTTTTGCCTTGTCTTAGACAAAATTATGCTCGAAAATCCGCACACATTTCTTGTGAAGACAGGTTCTGACATATTTACAGAAAGGATAGAAATTATGAAAAATGTTCTTGAAGCAAAACAGCTTGCTAAGGCCTACAAAAAAGGCGTGTATGCTGTCAAAGGGATCGATTTTGCTATCGGAGAGGGTGAGATATTTGCACTTATCGGCCCTAACGGTGCGGGAAAAACATCCACTATCCGTATGATAGCCACATTGCTCTCCCCTACAAGCGGCGACGCATTGGTGGACGGTCACAGCATTATCTCCGAGCCTGAAAAGGTACGCGAGGCTATTACATATCTTCCCGATGAAGCGGGTGCGTATAAAAATATGACAGGTATTGATTATCTGTATTTCATGGCAGGATTATTCTCCTCGGATAAGGCACAGGTGGACAAATATGTTGAAAAGGCAGTGAATATGTGCTGCCTCGGTGATCGCCTTGAAGAAAAAATAGGCGGATATTCAAGAGGTATGATAAGAAAGCTCCTTCTTTCCCGTGCAGTAATGACAAGTCCCCGTCTGGCTATTCTGGATGAAGCTACATCCGGACTGGATGTTATCAATGCACTTGATATCAGAAAGAATATCAAGCGTCTGTCTCACGAGGAGGGCATGAGCTTCCTCCTTTCATCACACAATATGCTGGAGATCGAGTATGTTTCCGACAGAGTAGGCATAATGTCTCACGGACAGCTGATGGTCACAGGAAGCATAGAAGAGCTGAAACAGCGTTACGATGCTGCTAATCTGGAGGAAGTATTTGAAAGGGTGGTGAAGTCCGATGAAATTCGGTAATCTTCTGAAAAAGGAACTGAAGGAGCTTATTACTCCTCAGGCTATTGCCGGAATGATATTTACCTGTGTGCTGCTCATTGCTATGGGTCAGCTTATGGGAGGAGCTATGGAAGAAGCCTTTGACCTTTCTGAGATCAATATCTGCGTTAAGGATGACAGTGCCTTTACAGCTGAAATGCTTGAGCATCTTGAGGATTATGGCTCCAAGCCTGTTATTGTTGAAATGGAAAGTAATGATTATTTCACGGAAATGTCTGAGCAGGATATTTCTGCTCTTGTAGTAATCCCTGAGGGCTTCGGTGAAATGGTCGAGAACGGAAATGAAGCAGCTGAGGTACAGTTCATCAGCCTCGTAAATCACGGCGGAATGTCGGCAATGATGAGCGATATCAGTGCGTCCTCCGTTACCGGGAGCATTTCATCCTACGTTACCGATTACATCCGCCGGAACAGATACAATATGTCTGATGAGGAAATGCAGCTTGTTTCCGAGCCTGTTGTAACAGTGGAATACACCTCCGCAAACGGCAAGACTGCAAAAATATCCGCAGCGGCACTTACATCCACGCTCATGTCTCAGGGATTTGTGGCACCCTTTGCAGTGTTCTTCCTGCTGATAATGGCATCCCAGATGATAATGACTGCTATCTCCACAGAGAAGATAGACAAGACCCTTGAAACTTTGCTTTCCGCACCTGTTTCACGTCTTTCCGTACTTTCCGCAAAGATGGTGTCTGCACTTATCGTTGCTCTGCTCAATTCTGCATTTATGATAGTAGGATTTGTGTTCTACATTCTGGGCATTACGGGAGATATATCCCCCGAAGCAATGGTAGCACAAAGCTCCTCTGCTCCCGTGGATATGTCAATGATAACGGAGCTTGGAAATGCAATGTCTGAGCTGGGATTTGTACTGACGGCAGGAGACATCGTTCTTTTCGGTCTGCAGCTTTTCCTGACAATTGCCATCGGACTTGCCATCTCTCTTATCCTTGGAGCAATGGCAACTGATGTTAAGTCCGTACAGACCCTTACTATGCCTGTTGTAATGATAACTATGCTGCCTTTCTTTGCAACCATGTTCTCGGATATCAGCAGCATGTCACCTGTTATCAGAACAGCACTTTATATTATTCCATTCACACACACATACACTGCAATGACGAACATAATGTTCGGAAATACGGCACTTTTCTGGGGAGGGCTTGCATATCAGCTGATATTCTTTGTTGTGTGTATGTTCTTGGCTGTGCGTATGTTTACCACAGACAGACTGTTTACAATGACTCTTAACCCCGTCAAGGAGAAGAAAAGCCGCAAAAAGGTGAAGGCAGATGAAGAAGCATAAGCCATTTGAGCCATCAAAGCGTGGGAATCTCATGTTATCCGTTACCACATATCTGTTTGCTGCCGGAGCGGCAGGTATGTGGATACTGAAAAGAGAGATCGACCTTGATACGCCGACAGTATTCATGGTTTCGGGAATAGCATTGTTTATGATAATCATGAATATATCGGGAAAGGTCAATGCGAAAATGAATTATCAATATGCGAAGGAGCTTAAAGAAAAGCACGAAGCAATAAGCATAGAAGCGTACAAGAAAAACGACATTTTCTTTCGGGATGAGGATAAAAATAATACCGATAAGTAATAAAACAAGGGAGCACTTTCGGAGTGCTCCCTTTGCTTTTTATAATACTAATAACCATTTAACCTACGGATAAATGGTTATTAGTATAAAATATACTTCTTACGTTACCGAGCCACAAACTTACAATTCAAATAAAAAGCATGAAACGTCCGGGTGCAGGCTCAGCCTGCCGTCCGGGTGCAGGCTCAGCCTGCCGTCTGGGTGCAGGCTCAGCCTGCTATTCTATGCCGAACCATCTGGGAACTGCCTGGACGAAGGTATCATCAAGAACGTAGCAGTTGTTTTCATTGTATGCTCCGCTGGGTATTACAAGCTGAAATGGGGATGTGGTCTTGCTGAGAACGTATTCCATGGCGGGCTTGCTTTCTTCATAATCATACTTTGTGATGTCTGTTTCGATATCACTGTTGATGGTATTGCTGAATACTGTATCAAGGCTGCTCCGGAGGATCCCTCTGCTGCCCGAATTGAGAAGCTCTGTGAAAACCGTGCCCACTACCTTTGCACGGTATTCCTCACCCTGCTTATACAGAGGAAATGTAAGCACACGGCGGAGTGTTGTTGAATCCAGTATCTGATCTCCGGATTTGATTATATACGGTTCAGTGCTGTCGGTATCATTGATAAGATTATAGGGAACGTTGTAGGATATATTTCCCATGTAATCTGTAAATGAAGAAAAGCTTTCATCGCTGAACACAATGTATTTGTCAATGCTTACCTGAAGAGCTTCTTCTACAGCGGTTTTCAGATCACCCGCACCGCCGATACGATAGAATTCATATATAGTATTCTGTTTGCCGTTTACTTCGGTGCAGATATCAGTCTGCAGGGGCATCACCACGGCTTTGTTCTGAGTGGGGATAAATCTTATCACAGCTATGCAGGTATCGGTTATTTTCTTATCATAGCTGCATACTACAAGAAGCGTGCGGGCATCATTTTCCGTAGGAGCATATTCACCCGAATTTGCGGCGGTCGTGACCTGAACGTTTCCCACCTCACTTATTTTTGCAAGCTCGCTTTCCTGCTCTGAGTTGAGATATGAATCCAGGATAACATATCCCAGACCGCCTATGAGCAGCAGCGATGCAATTATTGTAATAAAATAGGTAAGACCTATTTTTGCACTTTTCTTTGACAAGCGTATCCTTCCTTTCGGCAGAAAAAGTTCACTTTTATTTTTACAGATAGTATAACATACTTTCGGATTTATTTCAATATTTGTACCCTATTGATTACTAATTGTAATATTTGTGTAACCGATAAGTTGAATAGGTAACAAATAATGTTATACTAATAACCATTTGTTCTATGGATAAAGACGGTGGATAGAATACGACGGGGTCAAGGAAAACGACCGCAGGCAGGCTGCCGCCTGTCAAAGGAGTTTGACGCAGAGTGGGCGTATTATAGCCGCCGTATTTTATCCATAGGTTAAATGGTTATTAGTATTAGTATTTCGTCTGCAAAAAAATGAGCACCGCATTTTCTGCGGTGCTCATCTGTTTCGGGATCATTGGGTCATCAGATACCGAAGGAAGCCACAAGCTTCTTGAACTCGGCGGAGCTTGTAAAGCCGTTGAATACCTGCTCTC
>JBJERX010000028.1:0-4552 GCA_051882495.1 Huintestinicola sp.
ACGCATTATAGCCGCCGTATTTTATCCATAGGTTAAATGGTTATTAGTATTATACGAATATCACATTATTCTGTGGCTAACGATTGCATAATCTGCTGAAAATATTATATTACTTTGCAAAGAATCCGATACCATGCTTTTTGTATGCATTCACCTGCCAGAAGAATTCTTCACGTCCTAAGATCCTGTCAGAATCAGTATCGTGCTCCCTGATATAGCCTTCAACCTTTTTAAGTATTGAAATCCTTTTTCGTTTAGATAATTTGTAAAAGATAAAGGCACGATATATGGACTTGTAGCCATTGATGCCCATGCAAATATTTTCTGCTATTGCCATAGTTATGGGAAGTTCGTGACCCTTTATTGCTCCGCAGACAGCAAGTCCTCTCATATCAGAGAGTGAAGTGTATTTTGCAGCACATCTTGCAAAATAGCTGATATACTTTCTGAAGGACGCATCAAATGGATTCACCGTTTCCAGAAGAAGATGTGAATAATTATCGTAAGCCGCACGCTCATCATCTGTGCCGTAATTCAGCTTTATTGCACTCAGCGGGACATACTGTGTAAGAAAATCTATCCAGCGTTCATCTATGCTTTCTCCGAGACAAACCGTTTTATGCCACACATTGTTATCCTCACCCGTGAAACATATGGGACTATATTCAATATATGCTCTTTCTTCAATAGAATATGTCAATCCGCTGAGAACGCTTAGAATATTGGAAATTGTTTTATCATCGGCGTTTCCCGCATCAAATATATCATATGCCTCAGAGGTATCTGATACAAAATATGCAAAAAAACCCGCAGATGCAAATGCTTCTGGATAATCCTTATACAGCTTTTTTATCCTTTCCCCGAAGTTATCTTTTGAATGGATAACGGAGCAAATGAGAATATCGTTAAGTGCATCTATAAAATTTGTCTCGCAGTCGTTATCATAAGCAAGAGCAGCACGTTTTCTGAGAAACTCATGAGGACACTTCCCTGCATCAAAAAAGCTCATCTCAGCATGAGACAGAGCCTTGAAATTTTCACCCACATTTCTCAAAGCCGCCACCATAGCATCAGATTCCTTGAATAAAATAAGGTTGATGACCGTATACATTTCCCAGCTGTCCGCTTCACCCGATATGATCTTGGCAACAAGCTCATTAAGACGCTGTGCAGCAAGATCGGAAACTCTGCTGCTTGAGCAGCAGCAGATATAGGGAAATAACCCATTATCGTTGTATTTCGAGGCGAAGAATGAATCCGTCTCCTCGCTGTTGATCTCGCACAGCTCAGACAAAGCCTGTTTTATTTCCGCTTCATTTCCGCAGGACTGCAGCTTTAGAAGTGTTTCAATATTTGCCAACATTGTCACTCTCCCGTAAATGTATTATAATGATAATCAACCTATAGTGGCTATAATAATTCCACTTTTTGTCAAACCTTCTTGATAGGAATAATTCTATCTGTCGGCTTTGTCTATAGAACGATTGACGATTAGTATTAACATAATATCACAATATGTGCAAAATGTCAATAAAGAATCGCAGGCAGTCACTTCAATAATGTAAAATAAATAAAAATTGCCGAAACCTATTAACATTTGAGGACAAACATGATATAATAATACAATGTGGTAATGTGCCTTTTTAATCAGGAGGGTCTTTATGAATTATACTGATGACAGAAAGAATAAAAAATCATCCGCAGAAGCGGATTATATAGGAGAGCATGCGTCCGACTCAACAAGAAAGAGCGGTGCTCATTTCGCAGAGTCGGAAAAGCCCGCTAAATCATCGTCAAAAACAGCTTCTAAAAAAACCGATTCATCAAAGTCCTCATCGGCTAATGCATCAGGCAAGAAAAAGAAGAAGCGTAAAAAGAAGGCTAATCCCATAAAAAAGACCTTTGCCGTTATTGGTACGGTAATTCTTTCGCTGATACTTATCCTTGTAATCAGCTGCTCCATCATCGCAGCTGCTCTGACGGTTTACGTAATGCAGTTCCGTGAACACGCTGTTATTGACATTTCCCTTGATAATCTTGACCTTGCTTATACAACCTTTATCTACGGCTATGACAAGGACGGAAACCAGGTTGAAATGAGAAGCATCAGCCGTGCTGCTGACCGCATACCCGTTTCCCTTGAAAATATCCCTCAGCATGTCAGAGATGCGTTTGTATACACAGAGGATGAACGATTCTACGAGCATCAGGGCGTTGACTGGAAACGTACATTCGGTGCATTTCTCAATGAGATCATAAAGGTAGTGTATGACAGCCGTCAGGGTGGTTCAACCATTACTCAGCAGCTTGTACGTAATATTACCAACGACAACGAAACAAGCTGGGACAGAAAGATGCGTGAGATCTTCCGTGCAGCCGATCTGGAGACCTATTGCTCCAAAGATGAGATACTTGAAGCTTATCTCAACACCATCGGTTTCGGTGGAAGTACAGCCGGAATCCAGGCTGCATCCATGAAATATTTCGGCAAGGATGTTTCTGAGCTTACTATTGCACAGGGTGCATGTCTTGCAGCTTGTCCTAAGAACCCGGAGGTATATAATCCATGGGCTGACCCGGAGCTTAATAAGGAGCGTCAGGAAACCGTTCTTTACCTCATGCTGAAAAATGCCGTCATCTCAGAAGAGCAGTATGAGGAGGCTATCAACGAGGATCTTCATATAATTACCAAGACCGAAAGTATCAATAAGAGTGAAGCAGATGTTCAGAATTGGTACATCGACATGGTTATTGATGACGTTACAACAGATCTTCAAAACCTTTACGGAATCAGCTACAGTGATGCAAGCGACATGCTTTATAATGGCGGATATACTATTTACACTCCTATCAATATCGAGATGCAGGAAGAAATTGAAGCCAAGTACAGGGATTACACCACATTCTCTGATTCTGTATTGACTGATCCTCCCCAGTCGGCATTCATCGTTATGGACTACAGCGGCAATGTACTTGCTGTTGCAGGCGGTATTGGCGAGAAGGCAGGCTCCAATGTATGGAACAGAGCTACAATGTCTCCAAGACAGCCGGGTTCCAGCATCAAGCCCCTTGCAGGTTACGGTTATTCCATAGAAAACAACCTCGCAACATGGTCAACTATTTTCCGTGACGTTCCTATTGAAATTCCCGATGAGAATAACCCCGGTCAAACCAGAAAGTGGCCTACAAACTACAGTTCCAACAGCAGTGCAATGAATTACAGCGGTAATTCCTACTTTACCTTCCAGTGCCTGCAGCGTTCACTCAATACAGTCTCTGCTCAGCTCGTTCAGAATGCTACTCCCGGAAAGGTATTCGAATTTATCCAGAACAAATTCCAGTTCACAACACTGAATGCATACGACGCTAACCTTGCTCCCCTTTCTGTTGGAGCTCTTACAGAGGGTGTTTATCTCAGAGAAATAGTTGCTGCATATCAGGTATTCGGCAACGGAGGAAAGTTTTATAAGCCTACTTCATACACATATGTTCTTGACCCATCGGGTGAAACTATCCTCCAGCACAGATATACTCCCATTCAGGCTATCAGCTCGGAATCCGCATATGTAATGAACAAGCTGCTCCAGACAGTAGTAGAGGGACCTAACGGTACCGGTAAGGCTGCTAAACTTGAAACCAAGCCTGTAGTAGGTAAGACGGGTACTTCTCAGAACTGGACAGATAGCTGGTTTGTATGCTGTACGCCTGATTATGTCAGCGGTGTATGGTACGGCTACGATGACAACAGAACCGTTCCATCCGGAACATATTACAACACAGCTCTTCTCTGGAAAAACATATTCGGTGATATCGCAGAAGCAGGTACCAAGGATGAATTCCCGAAGAACGATAAGGTCAAGGAGCTTTACTACTGCTCGAATACCGGTCTTATCGCAAGCTCCGGATGTCCCACATATAACATCGGCTATTACAAATCCGACAATGTTCCTCCTGTCTGCACAAAATGCGGAGGTGCCTCATCAAATCCAAAGAATGATGAACAGAATAACTCAGATGAAGCAGAGTAACGGAGATAAAAATCATGGATAACATCACACTCAGCTGCCCATGTCATTTCGGACTGGAAAAAACTCTTAATTTTGAGATAAAGAAAATCGGCGGCGAAAATATCAAGGTAAGTGACGGACGTGTGTCCTTTACAGGAGATATGTCACTTATTGCAAGAGCAAATCTTTGCCTTGCAACTGCAGAACGAGTTCAGATCAAGCTCGCAGAGTTTCATGCCGATACCTTTGATGCACTATTTGAGGGTGTCAAGCGTATCCCCCTTGAACGTTTTATCGGCAAAAATGACGCATTCCCTGTAAAGGGCCATTCTCTTAATTCTAAGCTTACAAGCATTCCTGCATGCCAGTCTATTATAAAGAAAGCTTCTGTTGACCGTCTTTCGTCGGTTTACAAGCTTAATTATTTTGATGAAACCGGTCCTGTTCATCAGCTGCAGTTCAATATTCTCAAGGACAATGTATGCATTTATCTTGACACATCAGGAGCCGGACTTCACAAGCGTGGATACCGCCGAAATTCAAAC
>JBJERX010000029.1:0-4544 GCA_051882495.1 Huintestinicola sp.
TTTCTTCGGAGTTATACCGAATCCGTTTGCAAAAGCTCTTGTAAAACCTTCCTGACTATCAAACATAAAATCAAGTGCAACATCTATCACTTTTTCATTTCTTTTCCTGAGTGCATAAGCAGATGCAGTCAGCCGTTCACGACGGATATATTCAAATAAGGACAGACCTGTTTCTTCCTTGAATATCCGTGATGTGTGAAACTTGGAATATCCCACTGCTTTTGCAATATCATTCAGTGTGACAGGTTCATTAAGATGTTCGCTGACAAACATTTTGATTTGTTCGGATACTGATCTCATGTATTCTCATCTCCTGATGATATTATATAATAATACGGGGAATATTTCTTGACTTGAATTGCTATTAAATCACTTTTCTTATCTTCGCCATGGTGTTATGTATTGTTTTGTAAATTATATCATACTGATATCTCAACTGTCAATATGATCCTGCAGGTTCACCGAATAAGAGCTTTATCAGCTGTGATTCCATGTTCATGTACGATTTACTATGCTTAATAAAGGAGCAGCAATATAGCTTAAAGTAACAAAAAAGCATCCCCAAAGCAGAGCCTTGAAAAACTGCTTTGGGGATGTTTGCTGAAGTATTCACTGATCCGGGGTCCGGTAGGAGGAGATCATCCTGATCATTGCAGATCATTCCGATGTAATATCCTGTCCGAGATAAATTCCTCAACCTTGTCCCGGGGGATACCGAGGGAATAGGATGCTTCCTTATGAAGCAGGAGAACTGCTGCTTCATATGCTTTTTCGTCAGCAGCGGGAAGACGTTTTCCCAGTTCGTTCCGTCTTTTCCGCTCGTTGTAAATGGCATTCAGCATAGGAAGAATCAAACTGTAATCTCCGCTTTTTATTGCCTCTGTAAAGCTTTGTTTACGGTCAGCGTCTTTATTTATCCAGCTGCCGCTGATATCCGGCATTGTATCTATCAGCTCAAGGATCTGCTCTTTTGACATGAGCGGCCGAGTGCAGCTTTCAAGCTTTTCGGCAGGAATATAATATACCCCCCTGGAATCGGTGGGACTGAGAATAATGTATTCCACATCGTTTTTGCCGTCAAAGCATCTTTTAACGTTTTCTCCGATAGTGCATATTTCTGTGCTGCGGTAAACTACATATTGTCCCTTTTCATATGACATAGCTATCAGCTCCTAAGGTCTGTCAGTTAAAGTATTCTCCGATGTCGGTGCGTCCGTTATACTCCTTGCGTATACGGATAATGATCGAACCGTCAGGCTGTTCAGCTTCTTCGTCTATTTTGTAACGAGTCTGTGTTCTTTCAAGCTGGGTTTTATATCGGGCATATTCTGCTCGGTTTGCCGAAAGCATTTCGGGAACAGAAAGGGGACAGTCATCCTTTTGTCCGAAGCGTATAGTTTGATTTATACAAGCTGATAGTATTCTTTTCATTGCTTTAACCTCCGTAATTTGTTTTCTGATATAAATTATACCATAATTACAAAGGGTTTTCAAAGCATATATTGTACAAAATTACCTCATATGTATATTGGTTAAAATGACCATATACAGATACTTTTCTGATACTAATAACCGTTTATTCAATGGAGAAAGCCGATAAAAGAATCTCCCGGCTTTGCGGCAGGGAGATTCTTAACAAGGTTATGTAATATCTGTCTTATACAGAGGTAGATCTGCTTCCGAAGGGATGCAGATGATACGGCAGCCATGTTTATTCAGCGTATCAGTCTGTAAGTCCGAATTTCTTCATTAACATTTTTAGATATATAGGCTGAATGAGGAAAATAACAATATATCCTACGACAAGTGTAAGGATAAGGCTTCTGATAAGTACAGGTACCAGTGGAGGCTTGGCAGCGGACATTCCCTGGATCTCACCGTTAAGCTGCTGGATATTACCGTTCAGTTCTCCGATCTTTCCGTTCAGCTCGCCTTCTTTGGCTTTTAAGCTTTCAGTTTCCTCGGGCTGACATGTCTCAAGGGAGGCTGATACTTCATTAAGCTCTTGGGTAAGAACAGCGAGAGAGCTCTGAGCTTCTTCCAATGCAGCGTTTTTCGCTGATATCTGTGCGTCTATTGCCTTTCCTGCACCGGTTACAGCCAGAGTTACCATGATGATTGTGATAAGGGGTGTGTAAATGAGATCGGAAATAAGAGCACTGAGGAGCTTTCCCTTTGTAGAATGAATTGGGACATTACATTTCGCACAGGCCCCGTCCGAGAGCTTTTTCATCGGTACTATAAAACCCAGGATTATTGAGATTATCAGTGACACAACAAATGATTTTACCCATCCTCCGACAGTGAAGTGTCCTCCTCCCAGAGTGCCCACCAGCGAAAGGACAAAGCTCATTGTAAGTCCCATCAGCATACTCATTGAAAGTCCCATTTTTCTCATTGTGTTTCCCATAGCATGATTCTCCTATACATAATTATTTATTCTTTTTGCCGAAGAGGCTGAATTTCTTTGTTTCAGGCTTAATATACTCCATCTGAGGCATAGGTCCGTTGTTCCGCACTCTTTCCGATAAATCGGGAACATCCCCTTCAGCATCCATAATAACAGCTTTGTAGGGGATAAGTCTGCCCTTTTTCACCCGAACAGCATCTTCAGGACTGTGAACAGGAGTAATATTCGGATTGATTTCCATAGGCTTATATACGCCCGAAGCCTTGTAATATTCATAGTCGGACGGAGCAAGATTCTGGATCTCAGTTGCAAGCCGCTGGAATTTCAGATCAACCCCCACTCCGTAGAAATCCTCCGAATGAGTTATCTCATTATTGTAAAGGAGAACGGAAGTGCGGATATGATCTTCGATCTCGTTAACATCTCCGATACAGCAGGTAACATCACCACCGAAGCCGTTCATTGCTGCTGTATGTATTTTCAGCATATTCATATCGTTTGAAGTCGTTCCCTCGGTGTCAAGGAGAAAATCAAATATTTTTTCTCTGTAAAAGGGATGACGTCCGAACTGCACCTGACGGTCAAGCCACGCCTTATGGCGATGTCCTATCAGACCGTTTTCAAGCTTGCCTACATAAAAAACTATGTCGGTATCCTTCATAACGTCCTCAAAGCATCTTGCCCAATCGTCTGCCTTATTCAGACAGCAGACGCATGTAGTATAGCAGCTGTAACAGGCAGTGCAGCCGAGTATCTTATAATCTCTGATATTGATCCGTGAGACAGAGGCTCCCTTTTCCGAAAGCAGTTTTTCCGCCTTCTCGGCAGCCGCCGATACACGTGGATCATCTCCATCAGAAACGTCGAAAACTACCGCTCTGCACTTATTGTCCTTGAACTGTTCATCTGAGCCAGTGACTCTGTCTTTGATGAACCTGAACCACTTGATAAGCTCTGTTCTTCCTTTTTCGCTGAGAATACTTACATCAAACTGAGATAAAGGACGTTCGTATTTAAGACCGTGATTATTAAGGAAATTCTCCACATACCCCTGCATTGTTATGTCCATGATCTTTCCGCTGGTTGAGTACAATACAAAGGTTTTTTGCTTCATTACGCTGCCAAATCTGTTGTAAAGATCGTCCAGGAACATCATCATCTGGTGAGGAACGCTGAAATGGAACAGAGAGGTTATCAGCATTATCAGCTCACTATTTTCCAGAGCTGCTCCGTCCTCGTCGGTGCATTGGCATTTACCGCCCACAAGTCTCAGATCAAAGCAGTCATCCTTGAACACCTTCTGGAGATACAATGCAGACTGAAATGTAATGCTTGTCTCGTTTTTGGGTGAAAAGCTGAATACGGTTACATTCATTGCCAAAAATTCCTTTCATAGCTTTATGCTTTAATTATAGCTTATAGCATTAGGAATTTCAATCGTTTTCGAAAAAAGGTAAGGTAGAATATTCTACACTTTTGTTGTGCATTATCAACAATTGTTTGGCTATATGTTGAAATGTTACGTGATATTTGGCAATATCATACACTTGCTGCACATAAAGCATCAGCCGCTTATTTGCTAATCAGAATAATCATAGTTAAGCAAATAACTGTGATCTGAGGGCTTTAATTTTCCCAAATAATACCGAACACTCATTTTTTTCCTCTCGGCAGCATATGCTGTTACAGGAGATACAATCTTGATAAACGGGGGTCAGACAATGGCAGAATTATCATATGACAGTCAGAAAGAACGTGCGGTAAAGCTTGCGGAATATATTATAGAAAACAGGACGACGGTAAGAGCGGCAGCAAAGGTGTTTGGTATAAGCAAGTCTACCGTACATAAGGATATTACTGAAAAACTCCCCGAAATAAGCCCATCATTATATCCGAAAGTGAAAGAGATTCTGGAAATAAACAAGCAGGAACGTCACATCAGGGGAGGTATGGCAACTAAGCACAAATATGAATTGAAAAATCATTGAAAAAAGGAGCTGCTGCAGTTTGTACTGCAACAGCTCCATATATGTTTGATTTATGCTGCGGAATTGAATATGCTTCCGATTGACTTGTTTTCTTTTCCTGCGTTAAACCTTGCGTACAGATCCTGCACATTTTTTGTAACAGTCGT
>JBJERX010000030.1:0-18973 GCA_051882495.1 Huintestinicola sp.
GGACGCATTCTATCCACTGTCTTTATCCATAGAACAAATGGTTATTAGTATAAAAATGAAAGGGGTGAGACTATGAGGGATATTATTGATTCGGGAGGATACATTTGTCCCGTATGCGGTGAGGAGGTATGCATTTCGGATACTGTGGACGGGGTATGCACCGACTGCTATGCGGATGAGATCCAGTCGGGAGTAAGTGACAGCACACTGTATGAATTCCTGCGTGACAACTTTGAGCTGTTCAAGGAGTACATCAGGGATTATTTTGCTAACGGATGATGATGTATTTTTTTATTACAGATATTGCACAGTGCAATATTGCGGCTATGGAGGGAGAGAATGAAGATTTCAAGGGACAGGATCCTTAGAGAGATAAGTGCAGCGGCATATTCCGATTTTACCGATTATGTTTCTGTGGAGACAAGGTCGGACGGAAGCCAGGCTCTTACGGTGACGGACACTACTATTCTCCGTCCCAAAAGCAAAAGGGCGGTTGCTTCTATCAAGGCGGGGACAAGGGGTATTGAGATCAAGCTTTACGACAAGCTCAAGGCTCTTGAGCTGCTGGGGCGGACTGTGGGACTTTTCGGTGACAGGGCGGGAAATGATGATGAGCTGCTGCAGAAGCTTGGAGGTATGCTTGAGGATGCTGCGGGGGTTTCCGAGGACAGTTCTGAGGATAGTGAGGAATAATATTGATTTTTCCCGGGGAGGTGATATCTATAAGGCTTAATGAAAAGCAGATGAGGGTACTGAATGAGACCATAAAGGCTCCGAAGCGATGGAATATATCTGTAGGGGCTATGAGATCGGGAAAGACTTACCTTGATATGTACCGCATTCCCTACAGGCTGCTCCACTGCGACAGGGATGGGGGAGCTGCTATTGTTGGGTTTTCGGAGGCAAGCATTGAGAGAAACATTCTTGAACCTATGCGGAAGATATATTCCGACAGGCTGGTTGGACGGATACGCAGCGGCGGAGCGGTCAAGCTCTTCGGACGGCAGTGCGTTGTTATCGGCGGAGGCCGTGCAGGTGCGGCGGACAGGATGCAGGGAATGAGTCTCAGCTACTGCTACGGTGATGAGATCACCACATGGAACGAGGAAATATTCCGAATGATACAGTCAAGACTTGACAGAAAAGGGGCTGTTTTTGACGGGAGCTGCAATCCTGCGGAGCCGTCCCACTGGTTCAAGAGATTTCTTGACAAAGGCACGGCTGACGGGAGCGTTTACACTGCACATTTCACCATTGATGACAACGGAAGTCTGCCGGGGGAATTCGTGGAGGCACTGAAAAAGGAGTACAGGGGTACGGTATATTATGACAGGTACATTCTTGGACTCTGGAAAAATGCGGAGGGGGCGGTCTATCGTCAGTTTGCCGATTCTCCCGAGAGCTTTATCATTGACCGGGTAGACCCGAAAAGCATCATCATGGCAGATATCGGTGTGGATTTTGGTGGGAACGGTTCAGCTACGGCGTTCAATCTTACGGGGTACACTGCGGGATATGAAAAGGTCATTACACTGGATGAGTATTATTCAAGGAGAATCATCTCTCCTGCTAAGCTGGAGGAGGATTTTATCGGCTTCGTGAGACGGGTGAAAAAGCGTTATCCCGGGGTGAGGGATATTTACTGTGACAGTGCGGAGCAGGTGCTTATACGGGGGTTGGAAAATGCACTTATACGTGAAAGGCTTCCGTTGGAGATGCACAACGCACGAAAGGGATTGATAAGTCAGCGGATAAGGTTTTACAATTCGCTTATGGGCAGGGGACGGTATTTCATTTTGAAGAAATGCAGGCATACTATTGAAGCCTTTGAACAGGCGGTATGGGCGGACTGCTCGGAGGACAGGAGACTTGATGACGGAAGCACTAATATTGACAGTCTGGACGCACAGGAGTATTCCACTGAAGCGAGGATGAACGAGATACTGACGAGATAAGGGGTGATATATATGAACAGTATTATTGATGATGCGGTCAGGGCCTTTCCCCATGCAAATATCCCTGACTGCGAGTCCTTCTACACGGCTGAGATAGCTCGGAGCATGGATATTTACAGCGGTGAGCCGCCATGGAAATATGTTAAGAGATCGGGGCTTTACGGCAGGGGTCAGAGAAGGATGAATATGCTGGGATGTGCTAAGGTGCTGTGCGACAATTTAGCGGCACTTACATTCAGCGGACAGCCTGATATTATCTGCGGGGACGAAAGGCAGCAGAGATATGTTGATCGTGCTTTGCAGAGGAACTGCTTCTGGGAGAATATGCCTCGGTTCCTTTCAAGGGCGTATGCTCTGGGGGGAGGGGTTCTTAAGGTCTTTCTGGAGGACGGTGAGCCTGTTATCGACTATATTGATGCGGGATGCTTTATTCCCTGCGGAGGCAGCGGCAGACAGATAAACGAGGGCATTTTCAGAAGCAGGATATGCAGGAACGGCATCAGCTATGTTATGATGGAAAAGCATTCCCTGAGAGATGGGCATGTTGTTATTGACAGGGTGCTGTTCAAGGGGGAAAACGGGGAATGGGTTCCTTTGGAGACGCTGTTTGAGGGTCTGCCCGAGCACGATGAACAGGAGGAGCTGAGGGAGCCTGCCTTTGCATATTTTGCTCCTGCGGCAGCTAATGCCGGACAGGGAGGCACTATGCTGGGGGCTTCGGTATTCAGCGGCTGCACAGATACACTGAAGGCGATCGACATTGCTTTTGACAGTCTGACAAGAGAATTTATCCTGGGACGGAAGAGGATCATCGTTCCAAGTGCGTGCATACGGACTGTTGTTGACCCTGATACGGGGAATGTGAGCAGGTATTTTGACGCTGATGATGAGGTTTATCAGGCTCTCAAGTGCGATGAGGAGAAGGACCTTAAGATATCGGACAACACGGCGGAGCTTCGGGTTTCCGAGCACACGGAGGCTATCAATGCACTGCTGGATATACTGTGCTTTCAGACGGGGCTTTCATCGGGCACCATGTCATTCAGCTCCGGAGGGATAAAGACGGCAGCTGAGGTAAAAAGCATTGAATCAAGGACGGAGCTTACAATGCAGTCCAACAGGTACATTGCTGCTGAGCTTATCGAAAAAACGGTGAGAAATATTATTCGTGCGGGGATAATGGCGGGAGAGCTGGAGGACTGCGAGGCTGATGTCAGGGTATCATTTACCGACAGGCAGACTATTGACAGGGATACTGTTATTGACAGGAATATCAGGCTTGTTAATGCGGGACTGAAAAGCAGAGTTTCGGCTGTTATGGAGATCATGGAATGCACGGAGCAGGAGGCTCTGGCTGAGATAATGAAAATTGAAAGGGAGGAATTGTCATGAACGAGGAAAATGCTGTTATGAATGGAACCGGTGAATGCACATCGGAGGCGGCTGACGAGATATCCGCTGAGGATAGGATCACAGAGCTTGAGAAGGAAAACGAGAAGCTTCGCAGGGAGCTTGTTCTCAGGGATATGGGGATAGGCGGCGAGGGCTCGGAGGCTCTTTGTGCGGCTGCGGAGAAGATCATGGAAAAGGAGGGCTGCGGTTTTGCTGAGGCGGCTGAGACGGCTCTGGCGAGGATCACCGGTCTTCGCCGCAGCGATACGGTGAGACGCAGAAGCACGGGGGTAAGGATATCCGATGCTTCCGATGATGGTGATGCTGCTCTCAGGAGGGCATTTGGGTTGAGATGATTATACTGTAATCATACTGTAAAAGAATAATACGGTTGGTCGGAAAAGAATTGTTGATCGTGAAATAACATGCTACCCATGACATAGTTTGCTTCGTTCAAAACGTTCCCCCGGAACGTTTTGAAGGTGAATTATGTGGAAAAGGAAAGAAGGGGAGGCGGTCTTAGGGTAGTACCGATAAAGACGAATTATCGGTACCAAGCCACAAACCGACAGTCAATACATAAGTATAATACGATTGGCAGCGGGGACACCCCGCCTTTGGAAACCCGCAAGCCTTTGAAAAGACTTGAGCGAAACTTTTATGTTGCTGACTTTTATGGGGATTTGTTACTTTGCGATTCTTTTCGGCATTTTTGATTATTTAACAGGATGAAAAAATTGAAAGAAATTTAGGAGGATTATATTATGGCTAACACAATCACACTTGCAAAGAAGTATGCGGCTTATCTTGACAAGGCTTACATGGAGGCGGCTAAGACTGCTGTTCTTGAATCGGACAGCTCTCTCGCAAGAGAGGGTGCTAATGCGGGGGAGATCGTTATCCCCAGACTTTCCATGGACGGACTTGCGGATTACTCACGCAATGACGGTTATGTTAAGGGAGACATCAGTCTTACCTGGGCTACTGTCAAGTATAATTACGAGAGAGGAAGAATGTTCTCGGTGGACAACATGGACAACGAGGAATCACAGAGCCTTGCTTTCGGCAGTCTTGCGGGAGAATTCGTGAGAATGAAGGCGGTGCCTGAGCTGGACGCTTTCAGATTTGCGGAGCTTGCTTCTGCTGACGGTATTTCCTCTGCTTCCGGGACTATTGCTGACGGGGAAGCTGCTGTGGCTGCACTGAGAGAGGCAGTACATACCATGGACTGCGATGAGGTCCCTTCGGAGGGTCGTATCCTGTTCATCACTCCCGAGATCAAGGGTATGATCGACGATATGGATACTGTTAAGTCAAGAGCTGTTATGGCGGGATTTGAGAAGATCGTTGTTGTTCCTCAGTCAAGATTCTACACTGCGGTCAAGCTTCATGACGGCGTTTCAAGCGGCGAGACAGAGGGCGGCTACTCTAAGGCTTCGGAGGGAAAGAACATCAATTTCATGATAGTTCACAAGCCTGCGGTTATTCAGTTTACCAAGCATGCGGCTCCCAAGATAGTTACTCCCGAGCAGAATCCCGATGCGGACGCATGGAAGTACGGCTACAGAAGCTACGGTATCTGCGTTGTGAATGCGGCTAAGGCTGCGGGCATTTATTGTCATCATACAGCGTAATCGTTTTTGATTATAGGAGGACGGACGGCGAGAGAGTCTGTCCTCCGTGTATATTGATATGTGAGGTGAGGGTATGAGATATTCGGAGGTAGGATTTCAGTGATACTGCGACGCTTACGGCGGCTGCGGCAGCGAGGAGATCATTCCCCTGCTGAAAGCGGCGGGGGAGATCGTTTGCTCATGCATATGCTGCGAGGGGCTGAGTGATGAACAGATGGAGGGTTATCGCAGGGCGGTATGCGTTCAGGCAGACCACATGAAGTTCTGCGGAGGTCGGTTCGGAAGCAGCTCGGGCGGCAGCCGTTCATACAGGCTGGGTGATTTTTCCCTGTCAGAGACGGGGGAGACGCACTGCGGAGATACGGCGGCCGGACTTTGCAGAGAGGCTTTAGCGGTGCTGGACAACTGCGGACTGCTGTACAGGGGAATGTGATCATGGGGGTGATGATTTGGTAATACCTTCTATTCCCGAGGAGATACTTTGTCACAGCTGTCTGCTCAGCAGATATTGTGCGGACGATATCACCGGGGAGGAAAGGCTTGTTTCCCAGGTGAGGCTGAAAAAGGTCAGGGTCGCTTTGCACAGGAAAAGGGTCAGCGATGGAAGAATGAGAGATATTTCATACGGCACCCTTTATTACGACTGCTTTGCAAGCATTCCTCAGGAGGTGGATTTCTTCGGAGAGGACAATGAGGGAGGCTTTTACACTCAGGTCACTTTCAGAGGGAAAAAGCTGAGGGTGGTATCGGTAAGATACATTTACGGCGGTGAACAGCTGCATCATATTGAGGCAGAACTGGAGGGAGGATAATGACAGAATGGAGCAGCAGGCTGAATGAAATAAGGGATATCCTGGGGGCTGATGGCTGCGGCGGTCTGGGGAGCTGCGGAGTGGCTGTTTCCTCTACGGGGGAACGCTCTCAGGTCGGGTTCCTTGACGGGGGATGTGTTTATCGGGCAGGTATAGAGATACTTGTTTCGGGGGACAGGGCTGATATTGTCAGGGCTGCCGGGGACAGGGTGCTCAATGGAGCTGCAGATTTCAATGGAAATGGAAATATTCTGGGATTTTCCGATATGTCCTGTCCTTATGAGGCGGTGGTTTCCGTGGGGGGACATTACAGGATGAAGCTTAAATGCTCTGTGATATGCCTTGAGGACGGGGAGGAATGGGCTGACATCGAGGCGGCTTATCTCAGCGGAAAGGCTCGGGGACATATCTGCGGCATAAGAGCTGACAGCGGAAAATTTATTCCTATAGTAAAGGGAGTTATTTCGGTGAGGACGGAGCGGGACCGTCAGATGGTAAGAAGAAGCTTTATTGATGACGGTATATCCGCTTACGGAAGATATGGGGATAACTGCGGAGTGCGTATCACTATTGATGGGGTGGATATTGAGGACGGTATAGCTTCGATGCTTTCGGGCAAAGAGGGCACAATGAGAATCATTGAGGCTGACATGGAGAAGGGAACGGGTATCGTCATGGACGGGTATGGATATTTGTCATCATGGGGTGATACTGACAGCTTTGGACTGAGACGGTGCAGGTTTGTTTTTGAGAAGGGCAGAGGAGCGGCGGAGGCTGTTCTGCTTGCAGACTGATTAACGGGAGGTTTTGCATCAGATGGGGGTATATCTAAAAATCGGTGGGGCAGATGTAAGCAGGTACATCACCGAGAACGAATATTCTGTGGCAAGGGTGCCTGTTTACGATGAGGAGAATGCTTATACCAATATCTACGGGGAGCGTGTCAGAGAGCTTACGGGACATGAGGTCACAATAAAGGCTGCACTTTACGGCATGAGTGATACGGCTGTTAAGGCGTTATCCGACGCTGTTTCGGCAGGCTCCGCAAGGGTACAGTATTCCGCTCCCCAGCTTATGGAGGGGAGCTTTGAGGAGGTCAGCACAGAGATATTCCTTGACAGTGTAAGTGACGGAGAGAAGCTCTGGAACGCTAAAATAGTTCTGCATTCGCCTTTCGCGGCGGACTGTCTTTAGCAAGCCCGGTTACACTGTTACTATTGACGGGATAGATCTCGGGGGAGATTCAATTGCGGAGATGAAGCTTATCCGCAGGGGGGAAAATCCTCCCGTTAAGGGGCTTGCTTCCTCGGAGCTTATATGCACTGTGAGGACGGATAATGTGTTTCAGCCAAATGCGGCTGTTAAGGTTCGTGTATCGGGTGTGCGGAGCATGGAATTTACCGAGCACTATATCAGCAGGATATCACGAAAAGGCGGAATGGTCACATTTCATGCTTTTGACAGGATGAGACGGACGGAGAACTTTTTCGATGACGCTCTTTATAATATCGAGAATGAGCCTTACAACACATCTGAGGTCCTTTCGGCTATTGCGAACCAGCTTGGCTTTGCGGGGTTAAGCTGCGACTGCAGTGACATGAACAAGCTGTATTATGATGAGATACACGGGAAGAAGTGCTCGGAGATACTGGAGCTTGTTTCGGAAAATCTTGTAGGGGCATGGGTATGCAGAGATGATGATATTCTGGCGTTTGTTCCCTTCGGCAGAGCGGCAGGGGGAACGGGCATCATTGAGGCAGAGACTGAAAAAATGTATCTTCACTCGGAGAAGGGTCCCTTTGCGGGAGTTTACGGACGAAATTCCGCAACCGGAGAGGTCTTTGTGGGGGGAAGTCAGGGGGGCTTCCGTGAGATGCTTATGATAAAGTGCTCACGTATGGACAGTGACGCTGCTGTAAGGATAGCGGGTCGGACTGCGGGAATGGTATGGAGATCATTCAGCTGCGGGCATATCGGTCTGTATTCCTCTGTTCCGCCTCTGGGTGCATTCCTGTTCGGCGGATATCCCGACGGACTTGTATCCGTTAAGACGATCATTTATTTCACGGCACATGATGTATTTGCATCCGCTGAGACAGCTGACATATGCGAGGATGAATCGGATTATCAGGAGGTCTCCGGATATGAGATGAGAAAACGTATTGAGGCCGGGAGGATATATGGCTCCACGGTCATGACGGAGAGGGGCATCGGCTTTGTGGAGGACAGGGAATACTCTGCGGCAATGGGTGCACTTAATGCGGCAAAGTACGTTTTCAGTACGGCTGAGAAGGGTATCACGGCATACACGGGCATCATGATGAACAGGGTGCCTAAAGGGGTGAAGCGTGTCAGCGGGAACAGGGTGGAATTTACCTATGATGATTTCAGGCTGGTCATTACCGCTGAGGGTGAGGGAGATGAGCGTACTGATCTGAAATGGGAGGTGGAGGATATTGAGTGATATTATCGGTGAGGCGGTAAGGATAATGATGAACGTGGGAGAGGATGATGCTCTTTCCGTATTCAGGACATCACCTGTTTTTGCAGCTGCGGATTTTTTCGATGATGGGAGCTATCACTGCAGGGTGGTAAAGGAAAAGCCCTTCTATTCCTGCGTTCACGGAGTATGCGGGTATAACAGCGACAGCCAAAAGTTTTCGTCGATTTACCTTGCCAACGAGGGGATATTCCAGCCCTTTTCGGTGGGAGTTTATAGGGGAGACAAGCTATTGTGGATGATGAATGCTCATAGCCTCAGCAGCCTTAATTTCCGCAGGACCTATACCGGCTATGGACTCGTTGGCAATTCCAATGAGAGCAGTCAGTCATATCTTCTTGAAAACACGGTTTATACGGACAATGGCGACCCTTATTTGTCCGACGCTGTTTACAGGTCAGATTCAGCTTACAGAACACTGCGATTTCCCGTTTTGCAGAATACCACATACTACGATGAATCGGGTGGGGTCAGCGGGAGCTATACAGTGGAAACCGAGCAGAGTGTCACTGTCACTCTGAATACTGTAAAAACTCAGTTCTATACCGATCTGGAGGAAGAGGAGCAGAGGGAAGAAAACAGACAGCTCAGTACTCTTTTACTTGACTATTACAATGAAGGGCAGGGATAGGTTTGCAGGAGATCAATATTATCAGAGGAGACAGGCTTGATCTGGTCATAGACAAAATTTGTCACAGTGATACCGGAGCGGAGTACATTCCATTTGAGACTGATATGATTTACATGGACGTTAAGCGGCAGGCAGGGTCGGGAGAAACTGTTATTCACAAGGAGCTTTGCGGAGCGGATATCACGGATGGGCAGATATGCATAGGAATACTTCCCGGAGACACGGAGAATATCACTGCCGGAGAATACAGGTTTGATGTAAGGCTGGTTCAGGATGACAGTCATATTTACACTATTATCCCTGACGGAAAGCTTATTATAGCCGATCACATCACGG
The DNA here is from genome assembly GCA_051882495.1 of Huintestinicola sp. Lineage (GTDB taxonomy): Bacteria > Bacillota > Clostridia > Oscillospirales > Ruminococcaceae > Huintestinicola. The sequence goes on from JBJERX010000030.1 coordinate 9,261, forward strand.
ATATCCCAGAAGGGAGATGACAATATGCTTACAGGTGAGATAAGGCAGGCTTCCGGCTTAAGCGGCGGGATATGCGGAGTAAAAAGCTTATCGGCGGTGATAGGGGTGCCCTCCGGTGAGGTGAATAATGATTATGACTCCCTGATAAACAAGCCTCGTATCAACGGAACTGTGCTTGCGGGTGATGTGGACTTTGAGGAACTGGGGGTACATATTATGTCAGATACGGAGATAGCTGCACTTTTTGATACTGCTTCGGAGGGAACGGATGAACAGGATAATTGACATTGCGGACAGAGACGGGCTTATTAAGCTTATTGGCAAGCTGCGAAAAGAGATAGCCGGTGCTAAGGTAAACATTGCGGAGGAGCTGACGGCTGATTCCGATAACAGCACGGCTGCGGGGAGCAGGGCGGTTTATGGATTTGTGAGAGATGCTGTTGCGGAGAGCGGGCATCTTTCGGCTGTTATTGCCGAAAGCCTGCCCCAAGAGGGAGAGGGCAACAAAATGTATCTCGTTCCTAAGAGCGTGGGCAGTCAGGGAAACATTTACGATGAATATCTTTACATTGACGGAGAATGGGAGCTTATTGGGAACGGTGATGTTGACCTTTCGGGATACATAAGGCTTGATGATATTCATGTTCCTACGTCGGAGGAGATAGCAGCTATCATTTCGGCAGCTAAGGGGGAGAACGGCAATGGATGATAACAAATACATTTTTATGACCCGGGATGAGCTTATGGAATATACACGACAGATGCTTGGCGAAATGCCGCCTTATCAGGCAGGAGTGAATCTGCTCATAAATCCCGATTTTAAGATAAATCAGCGTGGGATTTCGGGGGCATTCTCCGAGACGGGAAAATATTTCGTTGACAGGTGGAAGCTTGTTTCGGGAACGGTAACGGTCAACAGCGATGGAACTGTAACGCTGAACGGTTCTATTTGTCAGCCGTTGGAAAATGCTGCGGGGAGCGATGTGACTGCAAGTGTTTCGGCGGGTACGGCGGTTTACGATGACAGCACAAAAACGTTTACAGTTACGGGCAGCGGTGATGTTATCTCATGGGCTAAGCTTGAACATGGAAGCATGGCAACAGCGTTTGTGCCGCCTGACCCTGCGGATGAGATGTTAAAATGTATGCGGTATTATGAGGTGATAATGGCTGCCGACTGCGACAGGGGTATTCCCGCAACGCTGCTGCCGATCTCATTTCGGGTCGAGTCGGATATCCCGTTCAAGGTACCGAAACGGTCTGTTCCATCATTGGCGTCCGAGATGTTACGTGTTGTCGGTTCAACATCGACGGGACATTTTGTTGTGTGGTCGGCGGCAATTCAACCTTATATATCTGATATTTACGGTATAAATATTACCACTACAGACCCCGTTATAACCGAATTACCCTCATATCTGTTCGGAGTGACTTTAGATACAGCCGGGGGACATACTGCATTAGCTGTGGATGCGGAAATATATTAGCGGGAGGCGAAAAATATGCGTGTTTATATCAAAACCGATGAAGTGAACCGAATAACTGCAATGGATTCGGAGGCATTTATATCCGATTTTACGGGTTGGATCATGATAGATGAGGGTAATGGCGATAAGTACGCACATGCTCAGGGGAATTATTTGCCTAAGCCGCTGTATGATAAATATGGCAGGAATAATTTCATGTATGAGGATGGACGTATCGTTGAGATATCGGAGGATGAAAAGCCTGATGTACCGGAAATATGGCAGGAGTTGGGAGGATAATATGGACAGATTCACAGAGGTCATGAAAATAATTTTCGGCGGCATTGTTACTGCCATTTCGGGTTTTCTGGGAGGCATGGACGGTATTATGTACGCACTTATCGCATTTATCACTATTGACTGCATAACAGGTGCGGCGGCTGCGGTCAAGGAGAAAAGACTGTCCTCCGAGGTTGGATTCTGGGGGCTTGTGCGTAAGGTGTGCATACTGCTGTTAGTGGGGATAGCACATTATCTTGACTGCTATGTTACACAGAACGGAAATGTAATACGTACAGCTGTTGCTATGTATTACATTGGCAATGAGGGTGTGTCTGTCCTTGAAAACTGCGGAAAACTGGGACTGCCGCTGCCGTCAAAGCTGACAGCGGTCATGGCTCAGCTCAGGGAGACGGGAGAAACCACGGACAGGGAGGATATGAGATGAAAATAACTGAGATGCTGCTTACTCCGAACAAATACAGCCGCCCCGGTATCAGACTTGAAAGGGTCACTAAGATCGCTGTTCATTATGTGGGAAATCCTCGTTCCACGGCGAAGAATAACAGGGATTATTTTGAGAATCTTAAGGACACACACGAAAGATATGTTTCGGCACATTTTGTTATTGGTCTGGAGGGGGAGATCATACAGTGCATTCCCCTTGATGAATGGAGCTACTGCACTAATCAGGCAAACGGCTGCAGTATCAGCATTGAATGCTGTCATCCTGACAGCACGGGGAAATTCAACAGGGCGACCGAGGACAGTCTTGCTGAGCTGTGTGCATATCTTTGCGATAAATTCGGACTGACTGCCGATGATGTGATACGTCACTATGATGTGACAGGGAAGCATTGTCCTTTATGGTATGTTTCTCATCCGGAAGATTTTGAGTCATTCAAGGACAGAGTGAGGGGATTGATTTCCGGGACGGATGATACAGGCAAGCAGGAGATGTACTATGTTCAGGTTGGGGCTTTCAGCTCCAGAGCGAATGCTGAGAGATATCTTGAAGAGGTCAGAAAGGATTATCCCGGGGCGTTTATTAATACTAATAACCATTTAACCTATGGATAAAATACGGCGGCTATAATGCGTCCTCTCTTCGTCAAGCTCCCTTGATAGGACACATTCTATCCACCGTCTTTATCCATAGAACAAATGGTTATTAGTATAAGAAGATGGATTGATAGTGTCACATTGATTTATTAAAATTACATTAAACATCTTGTATTTTACAAAACTTTATGGTATAATATATACATTGAGACCACACCATAGACATGAACCATTAAGGAGATGAGAAAAATGAAGGGTTTAGGTATTGCATTTGTAACACTTATCGCTGCTGCTGCCGGTGCTGCTGCCGCTGTTTATGCTGTAAAGAAGCGTGAGGAGCTGGAGCAGTTCGATTACGATTTCGACGATGACGATGAGGTTTTCTTTGACGACTGCTGCTGCGATGACTGCAGCGACTGCACTGCATGCAGCGGTGAGGAGGATGACACTGTAAGCGATATCGACGAGCTTGATAAGCTTGAAGGTGTTGAAAAGTCCGAAGCTGCTGACGATGCAGAGAATAAGGACGAGTTCTGATAACGCAAGATTTCTTACGGGTTACAGCCGATACGGTACACGTATCGGCTGCTTTTTTATAAGTCTGAATAACGAACCGTGTAAATGCCAATAATACCCACAAAGAAATTTGGAGGTAAAGTATTATGGCAAACAGAAATCACGGTTTAAGCGAAAAGGAACAGAAGCTTGTGCAGCTTCTGTAATATCATGAACATTTGCAGATGCTGCCGTAATTGAATGCACAAGTCCGGAACCTGCATCTATTCCGATATTGCATTTCATACCGAATTTCCATTCGTTTCCCTTCTTGGTATGTGCATTTCGGGATCACGTTTCTTCTCTGCATTCTTTGTGGAGCTGGGTGCATTTATGATAGTTGCATCAATTATTGTACCGCCGTGCATTATGTGTCCTGTGGCTTCCATTACACGGTTTATTGCTTTGAAAAAATCTTTGCCGAGATGATTCTTTTCGATCATGTGACGAAATTTCAGAAGTGTTGTTGCATCGGGAACTTGTTCGTTCATAAAGTCTATTTTCATAAACTGTCTGAACGCATAGCTGTCATAAATTGCATCTTCAACGCCTTCATCGGAGAGATTGAACCATGTCTGATAAAGTCCCAACCGGCTTTATCTGCTTCTTTGTGACATAAGGATATAATTTGTTCTATCCGTTTTGTTTAATATAAAAAACAAAACCCGGTTGTTTGTATAGGGTTTATCAAGCAGATGAATTGAAGTTTATACTTTATGTGCATTTTAAAGGCGTAACTATATATTTGTTTGGTGCATATACACGAAAACACAAGAAGGATATTGACATTTGATTTGCGATATTATATACTGTAATTGTTCAAAATAATAAACAAAAAGACAACGGTGTCATTGATATCGTTGTCTTTTTTTTAGGAGATGGTTGTAATGAAACTTGCAGAAACAGGTTTTACCGCCGATGAGATCAAAGCCGAGGCAAAAAAGTATATGATCGAGACCTATGAACGTTTCGATTTCCCGGCTGACAGTGCAAAAGGCGTTTATTATGTATGACGAAGCAGGAACGCCACATCTTGATTTCTATGCAGGAATTGCTGTAAACTCTGTAGGAAACTGCAATGAGAAGGTTGTTGATGCTGTATGTGAGCAGGCACGCACAATAATGCAGAGCTTTAATTAGATCTATTGAGCTTGAGGTAAAGCTTGGCGATCTGGAAATTACTGCCGATGATGCGAAATGGATGATCGAAAACTGTATGAAAATTTCCATAGGAAATCTCAATAATGCACCTGTTGTTTTCAGCAGGGAAGAGGTTGCCGAGATCTATCGTGAAGCAATATGATAACCAAGGAGGAACGTTCATTATGCTGGAATCGAGCAAAAAATACACAGGACATATTTCACCCAATAATGAGGGGCATGTTCCCGACAGCATCAAGGTGCATACGGAAAGTGCGATAAAGATAATTCCCGAAGAAAACAGATCACATCTTGGTGACACTTCCGGGTGCAGGATAATGCCCGGTGACAAGTTTCCGGACATGGAGACTGAGCTTGGCTATACGGGCATTTCTCTTGACAGCGGTGAGAATATAAGGATCGTTCCGACGGCGAAGAAAAATAGGTGATTATAAAACGTCCTGTCAGGCAAATATGCCTTTCAGGGCGTTTGTTTAAGATGATCCGATCCAATAATTTCAATGCATTGCTTCATGGAGTCTGCAAATTCTTCATTGTCGGTATTTTTTGAAAATTATGAGGTCATCTTTGATGTTGGGATTACCTCAACAGAATTAATTTTATTATGAAAGGGAAGCGGAAATATATTATGGATCTGTTTGATATCGTAGGACCGATAATGGTAGGTCCCTCCAGTTCCCATACAGCAGGTGCCGTGCGTATCGGATATGCAGCAGGCAAGCTTCTTGGCGAACCTGTCAGAAAAGCTGAAATTTTATTATACGGCTCCTTTCTGGCAACAGGAGAAGGCCACGGCACTAAAAAAGCCATTGTTGCCGGACTCCTCGGTATGAAACCGGACGATTATCGTATCTCGGACAGCTGTGAGATCGCCCGGAGAAACAATATTGACATCTCGTTCGGAGAAGCAAAACTTGAAAATGCTCATCCCAATACAGTTATTCTTCGTCTTGTGGGAACGGGAAATAAAAATATAGAAGTACAGGCTTCTTCTATAGGCGGATCAAGGATAAACATAGACAAGATCGATGGGATAAACACAAATTTTTCGGGAGAAAATCCTACACTCATTGTTCATAACCTTGACCAGCCCGGACACGTTTCGGAGGTCACATCTATGCTTGCACATAAAAGTGTCAATATTGCGGCAATGCAGCTGTACCGTTCGGCTAAAGGCCGGAATGCGGTTATGGTACTTGAATGCGATCAGCCCATTCCATCTGACGGACTTGTGTGGCTTGAACGTATGGAAGGGGTTCTCAAAGTGACCTATTTTTCGGGATATGACGGTTGACGTTAAAGGAGTTTTATTATATGATAAAGTATCATTCACTAAAAGAATTGCAGGAATTATCGGTTCGACTGAACAAGGAACTGTGGGAAATAATACAGCAGGAGGATATGGAAGCAAGCGAACGGACTGATGAGGAGTCTTATAATAAAATGCTTGAGATGTACCTGGCAATGAAGGCGGCTGATGAAAGCTATGACGGCAGTCTTCGTTCTGCCAGCAAAAGAGCAGGCGGAGACGGCGAAAAGATCCATAAGTATAATGCTCAGAACAAAAATATATGCGGTCCATTTGTGGGTAAGGTTATGGAAAAGGCAATAAAAATGGGTGAGTCCAACGCCTGCATGAGAAGAATTGTGGCAGCTCCCACTGCAGGTGCATGCGGCGTTCTCTCTGCTGTGCTGTTAAGCTATGCGGAAGAGTACGATTCCTGCGAGGAACAGATGATACGAGCTTTATATGTTGCAGCAGGCATTGGGAAAGTGATCGCCGAAAACGCATTTATTGCAGGTGCCGCAGGAGGCTGTCAGGCAGAGATAGGCTCAGCTGCCGCAATGGCATCGGGAGCACTTGCGTATTTGCAGGAGGGAGATGCGGATACTATTATTCACGCAGCTGCATTTTCGCTTAAAAATATGCTGGGTCTTGTCTGCGACCCTGTGGCGGGACTTGTGGAGGTTCCGTGCATAAAAAGAAATTCATACGGCGCCGTTAATGCCATAACTTCCGCTCAGCTGGCACTCTCCGGAATACGAAGTGCAATAGAGCCCGACGATGTGATCGACAGTATGAAACGAATCGGGCTTCAGATGCACGGATCTCTTAAAGAAACGAGCTGTGGAGGACTTGCGGTGACTGAATCCGCAGAAAGGTACTTATTAAGGGACCACTGAATAAATCACGCCTAAAGGCTTGGCACGCATCTTGCTTGCAGATTTATTCAGTGATTCCTTGGATTAAAAGTCTTGATGAATCCAAAACTAAGAACACGCCGCAGGTCTGCTGAGTTTTATATCAGCTGCCTGCGGTTTGTTTTCGACGGTGATAATATGCTCGGAAACGTGTAGGCTCTTCGGAGGTGTAAATTATAACGTTTATGCTTCTATTGTTTTTTTTGAGTGTCTGCTCTAAGGAGATCATGTTGGTTTTGCAATTTATTCAATCGATAAATTCATATTTAATTTACCTAAATATCTATAAATGTTATTGATAAATGATTCTGAAAGAACTATAATATAAAAAATGAAAGATAATATGATATTAAATGCAAAGGCGCCTCGATTTTCGGGGTGCCTTTTTGTAATGAACATGCTTTCGATAAAAAATTTTGAGGTGGTAATATGAACTATTCGATGATGGAAATGACAGATGAGCTTAACGCCCAGTTTGACGATCTTGTAAAATACTGTATGATCTCAGGAGAATTTGATCCGGAGTATTACAAAAAGTTCGATGTTAAGCGAGGTCTGCGTGATTCTGACGGAAAAGGCGTGCTTACAGGACTTACCGAAATAAGCGATGTATGTGCATATGATATTGTGGACGGCGAAAAGGTCCCTGCAGACGGAAGGCTTTATTATCAGGGATACAATGTTCGTGATCTTCTTACAGATTCCGAAAGCAAAAGATTTCTCTTTGAGGAAACGACCTATTTGCTGCTGTTCGGAGAGCTCCCTACAAAGCCGCAGCTCGAAAGCTTTCTTGAAATTATGAACAGTCTGGAAGAGCTTACGGGACAATTTATACGAGATGTTATTCTGAAGGCTCCTCCCGAGAACATTATGAACGCACTTCAGAAAAGTGTTATCACTCTTTATTCATATGATAAGGATCCTGATTCCATTGATATATCAAATGTGCTTCGTCAGTCGCTGCAGCTCATATGTAAAATGCCGCTGATAGCCGTATATGCGTATTACGCATATCAACATATGGAGTTGGGAAAAAGCCTGCATATACGGACTCCGAAAAAGGAATATTCCATTGCAGAAAATATTCTGTATATGCTGCGTAAGGATGGCAGTTTCACCGAGCTTGAGGCAAGGGTACTGGATACAGCACTTGTACTTCACGCCGAACACGGAGGCGGAAACAACTCCACATTTACGGATCACGTAGTTACATCCTCAGGAACCGATACATATTCGGCAATAGCTGCATCGATATCCTCGCTTAAAGGTCCCCGTCACGGCGGTGCAAACCTGAAGGTACTGGAAATGTTCGATGATCTTAAAAACAATATTTCCGACTGGGAAAATGAAGATAAGATACGTGAATATCTGTTCGGTGTTCTGAATAAAGAAAAATTTGACGGACTGGGACTTATTTACGGACTTGGTCACGCTGTTTACACAGTTTCCGACCCTAGAGAGGTAATACTCAAGGAATATGCAGCAAAACTTTCCATTGAAAAGGGTTGTCATAAGGAGTTTGAGCTTTATGACCGTGTGGAAAGAATTGGAAAAGAGTGTATCTCTCAGAAAAGAAAGCTTTTTAAGCCCGTATGTGCAAATGTGGATTTCTACAGCGGATTTCTTTATTCGATGCTGGGTATTCCGCGTGAACTTTTCACACCGATATTTGCAATTTCGAGAATATCGGGTTGGAGTGCACACAGGCTGGAAGAGCTTGTAAACAAAGGAAAAATAATTCGTCCGGCATATCGTTTTGTTGGAGTACATAAGGAATATGCCTGCATCAATAGCAGAGCTTAATAAAAAGACACGAAAAGCTTATTTTTATACTAATTCTAAACCGTTCTATAGACAAAGACGGCAGATAGGATTTCGTCAATCAAGGAAAGCGACTGCAGGCGGGCGAAAGCCCGCCTGCGGTCGTTTTCCTTGATAGGACGTATTCTGTCCACCGTCTCTTTATCCATAGAACAAATGGTTATTAGTATTAGAATTCAATTACAATCCTGAGATATTTGGTATATAAACAATTAAGGAAGCACTGATCAAATTTGGTATGCCTATTGCGAAGTCAGATCTAATCAGTGCTTCCATAACATATTCTTGGCTGTGTGCTGCATTATTTTTTCTGCTCATAACTTCCGCAAAGAATTTTTTTCAGGTCGCCGAGCGTTTCGCAGTCGCACTTTTCACGCATTGAAGCAAGGAGTTTTTTTATGTAGCTGTACGAATAAAACAATTTATCGCATATTTCCTTGCCGCTATATCCTTTTATGATAAGCTCGGCGACTTTACGTTCCGTATCATTAAAACCTGCAGTGGTAAGTTCTGCCGGTAAAGCGGCAGGCTCGGAATTTTTTAAAAGATTGCTTATCCTTGCAAGCAGTATTTTCTGAGAAAAGGGCTTCTTGATATAATCCGCTGCACCGAGCTGAAAACCTTTCAGCTCGTCCTCTTCATCGGACATTCCCGTGACGAATATTATGGGGATATTTTTGCATCGGGGAATTTCGTTTATCCGCTGAATGACAGTATAGCCGTCTATATCAGGCATTTTTACATCAAGCAGAATAAGGTCGGGCAGAGCTTTTTCCGACAACGCTTTCAGTGCCTCTGTTCCGCCCGAATACAGACTTACGCTGTAATTTACGCCAAGCAGCACGGCGGCATTTTTCAGCAGCACCTTATCATCGTCCACCACCATTATACGCTTTTTTTCATCGCACATTTGCCTTTCTCCTTTCCAAAAGCTGACTGAAAAGTGTTTCCGCACTTACAAAATCAAGTTCGTCAACAAACTCCGAAATATATGTCAGATTGCGTATAGCTTCCGCATCCGTTTCCTTATTGATAAGCTGCTGAAGAGCATTAAGTGTTTCCAGCCAGACATGCTCCTCCAAACCCTTTTGTATCTGCATTTCAAGGCTTTGGCTGCTGATTTGCTCTGCCGAAACGGAATGGATATTATCCGCTGTTTCCGAAACA
>JBJERX010000031.1:0-18935 GCA_051882495.1 Huintestinicola sp.
ACCCTTATGCAAATTTCATATTAACTCTTGCCCCGTAATTCATATACGGAGCATAGCCGCCTGTTACTGTTCCCCAGGAAAGGAGGGTAAGCCCTGCTCTGAGGAGTGTAGAGATCTGAGCGGCGAGCTCTCGGGCGAGATAACCGATAAGAAAGGAGCCCTTGCCCTTTACTGTTGCGACAACGGCCACAGCGTTAGGGTCTGCGGGGTTGTTGGGCTGTCCTGCGATACGGAACGAGACGAGCTCGGGGCTGTATCTTGTAAGGTGTTCGAGTGCCTCTTGTCTCTTAGCGGTTGCGGCGGTTCCCTTGACCTTGACAGAGATTTCGGGGAGCTTCGCAAGTCTCCAAGCCTCACGCATTGCCTCGGAGCGGGTGAAACCCTGCTTTACAAGTTTGTTTGCGTTACGGAATATAAGTGATCTGTTCATAACTCTGCTCCCTTTCTCTTTGGTTTGATTGGTTCTTGCTTTGTTTCCGCTCCCTTGAGCTTGATTATATTATACACTAAAATTCCGTGTATGTCTATTAGCTTTTTACACGAAATATACACGGGTTTTTAGTGCATATTATACACTTGTTTTTCGTGTATATCTATGTTATAATCATAATGGGAGGTGATACAATGCCTATAAGATACAAGATTGACGTATTAGCGGCGTTAAAGGCTGCGGGCTATTCGACTTATAAGCTCCGTAAAGAAAAGATACTTGCCGAAAGTACGTTGCAGCAGTTCCGAAAGGGCGAGATTGTGAGCACCGAGAACCTCGCTAAGCTTTGCGAGCTCCTCAAGTGTCAACCCGGAGACATTCTCGAATATTCAAGCGATTAAAACCCGCTCCCGAGAATAATAGACACGACAACGCCCGAGAGCTCCGCAGGACAAGCACCAAAACGCCCGCCGCTTTTGGTATAGCTTGCTCCACCAAAAAAGGCAAAGCCCCACAGAACGCACATAAACGTGCTCTGAGGGGCTTTTCTCTTTATAGGCTGAATTTACTTTACAATACGCTTTAAATGCCTGTGTGCTGCGCTGTGGTTGCTCCTGTGAGCTTATAACCGCACACACCCGAAAAAAGTGGATACTTTTTCTATGCTCGCTAAGTATTCTATAACGCTCTTCCATTCGCTAACGAGTAGATGTCCAAAGCCGCTTGCAATTCCTTTGCAGGAGCTGTTAAGGTTTGTTAAGGTTCTGAGGGAATACTTAAAAATACCAAGGTTGACCGCTCCCGCATACTCAAAAAATACAAAACCTCTCAGAACGAAAGGAAATGCCCTTTAAAAGCATTTTATTTTTGGGGCGGTAATTTTACGCTTTTTATATAAAAACGCCGTACAGAGCCCGCCTGTGCCCTCTCCGTTGATTTTGGGAGCGGAAACGCAAACGGGAGCGAAAAACGGGACATAGTAAAATAAAGTGAAAAACCTGACAAAACCTGACTTTTTAAGGAGAAATCTCCTGCACCCTCTGAGAGCTCCTGTGCGGCGTTCTGAGAGCGTTTGTCTTTCAGAGGGTAAATTTTGCGTTGAGTGCCTCTCCCGTTGAATACGGGGCATAATTCGGGGATTCCTGCAGCTTATACGCTGCATATATCTCTATCGGAGCGGTTGTGTATTATGAAATAATGCATAGCATACTGTGAATATTATGCGGATATAATGCATATTACGGAGCGGTGCCGACATAGTGAAACAAATGTTCCATTTTCATTTTGGGAATTTCTTGTTAACAGAGGTCAGGCGTTGGTGGAAATGGATTTGATAAAGTCCCGGCCATGCCCCGGGGGGGATATATACTGAACAGTCGAGGAACTGTCGAGAAATATAAACGAACCCCGAGCGAACTCCGAGAAAGTTGCTCGAAGCGTGAGCGAACCATGAGAATTTTCCCGTTTGAACTTCGAGGAGATCACCTCACGAACAGATAGCGAACAGAGAGAAATTGTAATTGAAGCCGCGAGGAAGCCGTGAGAAATGTACATAATTATGCACATCGAAGTTGAGATATCCGCTCCGATGCGTGAGGAACAGAGAACGAAGTGAGAAAAACCCGCTCCCCGTCCTCCAATAGTTGGAGAACCGAGAGCGGAATTTTTCGCCGTCCTATTCACAAGAGACAACAGCAGCGAGCCGCTCCCTCTCCTCTCTCTGAGCTACGTACTGATTGTAAAGCTCGTCAAGGTATGCTCTCTCTGTTGCTATATATTCAACGCTGCTATGCCTATCATAGAGCCTATAAGACGAATATCCGAGATCATCTTCTAAGCGGCGTAATATCTTAGGCTTTCTCAAATGCCTGAGAGCACTTGCGTGTATCTGCCTTACCCGCTCCCTGCTTATGCCTCTCTCCTCTGATATGCTGTCATAGTTCTTATTGTCAAAGTAATGTTTCTGTATCACTTCTCGCTCCTGATCGGGGAGCTTGTTTACCTCTTCTCTGAGATAATTTCCTATACTTTCTCGCTCTGAATTGTCCTCTATCTCCTCAAACGGAGCGGAGCTGTCTTCGTCTGCTATAAGATCAGCAACGGTTTTCCCGTCCTCCTGGTCTCCTATCAGCTCGTCAAGACTGCTTGTGATCCTGTTCATCACATCCGCTCCGTTGCCTAAAGCTTTTCTGAGCTGATTGCTGAATGCATACCCGAGAGCTGTTGTATAGCCGTATTTCTTATCTGTGTTATAGCTCTCAAACAGCAAGGCATAAGCCAAATAGGAGAGCTGCTTAATGTCCCACTCCTCAAGGCCTCGGGAGCGGCATAAGTCCACGTTACGCCTGTAAAACTGTGAGGCGAGCATATATGCAAGGTTCTTGACCCGCTCCCATAGTACAGGCTTTAAGTCCTCGTTTCCGTCTTTTATCAAATCGAAAAACTGTTCATTCGTGAGGGGAATATGCATCAAGCTCCTTTATGATGGTTTATCGAAGATCGAGAACCTTTTCCTCCAACAGAATTGCATTTACTATCATTTCAAGCTCTGTTTCTGCTGTTCTCTTTTCGTTTATGCCATAGCTTTTTACTGTTATATAGTCTGCGTTGTTGTCCTCGTCTGTGTAACCGCTGTGGTATGCTCTGATCTGATACCCTGTTTCCTCGTATTCTGTGATAAATCTGCTTGTCTTATTAATTGTAAAAGCAAGAACGTTTTCGCTGTTGATTACCTTGTTTTCCGATAAAATAAGCATGCCATTTTCTCCATTTCATTTGTTTTTTTGCACCCTAAAACGCATTTTTGCACCCTCTTGCACCCATTTTTGCACCCAAAAAAGTGACGCATTATAGCCGTTTTTTGATGTTTGGGTGTAAAAAGGTGCAAAAATAATTTTTTTCTTTTTATATACATGTGTGCGCATGCGTATGTATGTGTATATATGTATGTATTCTCACGTATAAGAATATTATTATTTTTGCACCTTTTGCACCCTACGCCCTTTAAACCGCATAGATACGTGATTTTTATGGGTGCAAAATTGGGTACAAAAGGTGAAAAATGCGGAAATAGGGTGCAAAAATGGGTTTATAATATGCTATTGTACGGTATCAGAACCGTAAACATAAGCATAAGTGCTTTTCGCCTCGGTTGTAAGTGTAAAAGTGAAATATCTGTTTCCGTGTACTGCTTTTATCAATTTGGATATATCACCATATGCAAGAGTATCTGCAAGCTCTTGCCGAAACTCGGATTTTTTAGGGGTATAGTTGCTGTTATCCTTGCACCAAGCTTTAAATACTTCGTACATTCTCGTACAGGTGCAGTTATCAACAGCTGTTTTTCTCTCACAGCAGCACTCTTTATAGAACGATAATACGGGGCTGTTCTGAATACGATAGTTATCCTTTTCGATAATACACGCCTCGGGGATAGAGAACCGCCCGACGTTTTCAAGCACAGATCTTAACGCAAGCACAGCAGAGCAAATAATTGCTTCTCTTTCCGCATACATCTTTTCAAGCAAGTGCTTGTCCTGCTTCTCCTGCGGAATAACATTATTACAGCGCACACAGATTATGCGGTCATAAACGTGATCGCCACGATCACCGCCGAATTTCGGGAGTTGATTGGTACAGAACCATAAAAGCCCTTTGTAAACGTATTGAAAAGAATCACGCCCCTTGAATTCAACTGTAATGCTGTCTCCCCCTGTTATGCTCTTAAAGGTTTTTAGCTCCTTAACGGTCATAAATGACATATCACTTGACCCGACAAGCCTTTTACCGTATATTGCAGAAGTCCCGAAGCGTTCTTCAAGCTCTTTCAGATTGCAGGGTGAACAGTTCCGCTCCCCGATCAGCTTTTCAACAAGACTTTTCAGCTGTGATTTTCCCGTGTTACCGGGTCCGACCATAAACAAAGCACTTTTCATTCGATAACCGTATGTATTGGAGATTACTGCACCTATAAACTGCATAAGAAAGCTCTGCACTTCTTTATCTCCGCTTGTAAGAGTGGATAAAAAGCTATCAAAAACGGGAGCGGAAGCAGCAAACGGATTCCAATTGCAAGGTATCTGAATTGTGCTTAAAACAGAGGGGGTATGCGGTTCTAATTCCATTGTGTCAAGGTAAAGCAAGCCGTTTTCAAAGTTGATGATATTCTCGTCTGCATTAAGCTCTTCTGCCTTGTGAAATACCTTATCACAGCATAGATCCTTGAATACTTCATCCACATCTTTCATTTTAAGGCTAAGCGGAAGATAGTCGGTTATGTAATGCTTGATTATCCCTTTTATTTCTTCATCTGACACAGGAGAATACACGCCGTTATGATACAGATATCTCAGCGGCTTTCCGCTCCCCTGTGTATTCAGCCAGAAATAATGCTGATTATTTCGGAAATGTTCTGCGAGAGCGGGGCAGGTGACGGTATATGTTATTTCACCTGTTTTTTCGTTCACCTTTTCATAGAAATAGGGCGGCAGTTCGTTAACCTGCTCGCTCATCGGTGCAATAGTATTGTGCCGCTCTATCATCTTGCGCTTTTGGAAAGCTGCTTTGTCCTCTGCTTCGGATATGCCGCACATTTCATATTTGAAATGTTTTATAGCGGTGCTTCGGTCAAGGTTCTCTTTGTGCATAATAAAGTCAATAACAGAACCGCCGCAGTCACCGCTTGCTCCAAAGCACATAAAAGTGTTTGTCTCAGGGTAATAATAGAAATCGTTTTTGTGTCCGCATATAGGGCAGGGGTTAATCTGAATGAGCCGCCCTGCTCTGCGTTCCGTTCCTCCGAAGTTCCTGATATATCCTAAGAAGTCAAAACTTCGTTTCAGATCTTCAAGCTGTTTGTCCCTCTCTGCAGCAACCGCAGGAGCGGGACGAGAGCAGAACGCCCCAAAGCTTTCAAGCTCTGAAATATTGTCAGAACTCAAAAAAGCTGTTTCATCTGTATGCAGAATGCTTTTCCCGCCGAAGAAAAGGCGGTCGGCGTTCTTGCAGGCTTTATCACATTCGGGGAAAAGCTCCATTAAACTGAGCTGTATATGCTGCGCCTGTTTCCTGTCTGATATCACATTTTGGCTGATGAATACAATTCTGAACTTCTGCCAATCTGCGGTGCTGCTGAAAGTTTCGTATATAAGAGCGGGGCGCAGCTCCCAAGAGGAACAGCGTTCAAGCACTTGCTTCACTGTAAGCGGTTCCGATGCACGCTGTTTATCATGCTTTCCCGATATGCTTTTATCCTCGTTGTCAATATCGAGACAAAAAATCTGTTGACTTTTCCAATTCTCAGCTTTTGCGCCGCCTTCAAGAACGGCAGGAGTAAAGCTGCAGCCATTAACTATGCTTTCCGCAAGCTGCTTATGTGTCAAAGCCCGGGGAGCGGTACTGCATAACCTATTCTTGATATGTCCGATCTCTGCTCCTTTGGGCTTTGTTTTGTATGATACGGTGTCAAGCTGTAAGGATATCAACCACAACACCGCCTTACATATTAACGGTGATAGGCTTTGCTCTGTTAGCCTCTTCGGGGGCTTCCTGTGCCGCTCCCAAAGTATTGGTATTAAGGTATTCTGCAAACTTATCAACGTTAACAAGGTATTTGCAGCCTGCCTTAACGGCTACGATCTCACCGTTTATTACAAGCCGTCTGATGAAATGCTCGGCAAGCCCGAACATCTTTGCAGTGCTCTTTATGGTCTCCATATGAGGGATTTTATTTGCGCTCAATTTTGCTTTCCTCCTTGCAAAGCCGCTCCCGTTGTGGTATAATGGGAGCGGTAAGTTGTTTGCTTACTGCATTTGTGCTTCCTGCTTCTATCGCCAAAGGTCAGCAGGAGGCACTTTTTTTGTTTTGTGCTGCCAACTTATCATAAAAACGCTTGTTGTGCTTCTTAACCTTATCTTTGTTAGCAGCTCTCCATTTGCGCTGGTACTCTCTCCGAGCTTCTACCGTTTTGCGTTCTTCTGGTGAAAGGGTAGCAATGTCAATCATATAAATAGCCTCCTGTAAAAATATTTTTCTTTTCTCTTGACATTAGCAATTTTAGTTGCTATAATCATAATAGCACAAAAAGAAAATAAAGTCAACGATTTTTTCTAATTTATTTTAAATAGCAACTATATTTTACAAGGAGGACGTTATTAAATGGCAAAAGCAACTAATAAGAATGATATAAACATTTTTGCAAAGAGACTCGGAGACCTAATAAAAGAGGAAGGATATACTCACGAAAATGTTGCACAAGGCATAGGAGTAACAAGGCAGGGAGTTGGTAAATGGGTGAGCGGTGAAAGCGTTCCTGATGTTCTTACTGCTGCAAAACTTGCTAAGTTTTT
This sequence comes from Huintestinicola sp., assembly GCA_051882495.1. GTDB lineage: Bacteria > Bacillota > Clostridia > Oscillospirales > Ruminococcaceae > Huintestinicola. The sequence goes on from JBJERX010000031.1 coordinate 6,779, forward strand.
TGATGTTTCAGTTGACTATTTGGCGGGAACCAGCAAAATTAAAGATACTAATATTAGCGTTAAATCAGCCTGTGAGTACACTTCTCTTTCAGAAAGCGCAGTTTTAAGTTTAGGAAATTCATACTTAGATGAAAAAGGCATGGAGATACTTTCGGAAATAATTGATAATGAAAGTCTTTTAGATGTAATTGCAGATATCCAGATGTTAAGTGAGCAAAAAGACGATGATATTGATGCAGATTTGTTTCAGTTGTTTAGATACAGATGTTCAAGTTCTAGTGATTTGATAAGATATAGTATTTATCGACAGATAGGATATATTCTGGATAAATATGACCACAGAAAAATAAAAGGAGATCTTGATAATGGCCAACATAACCCCAAGAACGAATAAAGACGGCTCTGTTGTGTATCGCATACGTGTATCTGCAGGGCGCAAGGCTGACGGAACACAGCAGAATGCTTATCAAACCACATGGAGACCTGATCCGAACAAATCAGAGAGGGCAAATGCAAAGGCTCTGAATGAGTTTACTGTTAAGTTCGAATCCGACTGCAAAGCGGGAGCGATTACGGCAGAACGCCGCAAATTCGGTGAATACGGGCGTTATATCGTTCATCTTAAATTTAAGCATGGAGGGCTTAAAAACTCCACTACGGAGCGGTATATGAGCTTATTTGCACATATGACGGAGCTTGACGGTATTTCTCTTGAAAAGATCACACCGCAAACTCTAACGAATTTATATGAAAAGTTGTTATCCGCTCCCACTCTTGACAGTCAACGTTACTCACTCCGGAGGAAAATCGACCCGATGCAACTCAGCAAATGCAATAACAAGTCTGAATTCTGCCGCAAACATGGACTTGCTGTTACAACCTTTAACGCTGTTCTAAAAGGTGATAATGTTACGACATCAACGGCTGAAAAGCTGTCAAATGCATTGGATATGCCTATTTCAGCATTATTCAACTCAGAGAATACAGGAGAAACGCTTTCACCCAAAACAGTAAGAGAGATCCATGTACTTATAAGCATGATTCTTAATGAAGCTGTAAGAGATGGAATAATTACATCAAATCCTGCTGAACGTGCAAGACTTCCGAAAAGTGAAAAGCATGAAGCGGAATTCCTTGAACCCGATGAGCTTGCCGAGGTTCTCTCAGCTGCCGACCGTGAGCAGTCAAATATAAGGCTTTTTGTTTATCTGCTTGCTGCAAGCGGAGGACGAAGGGGAGAGGTCATTGGTCTGCGTTGGCGTGATGTTAACTTTGAATTCGGTCAGATACACTTTGAACAGACCGTACTCTACAGAAAGAACCTCGGTATTTACACCGATACACCGAAAAACGAAAAATCCGACCGCTTTTTAAGGCTGCCGCCCGAAATGATGAAAATGCTTGCCGATTATAAAGAGGAATGGGAGCGGTTCAGAACTGCATGCGGCTCATCCTATCCGAAAAGAATAAAGCTCCCAAACGGGAGCGGACAGGTTAAAGACATAGAAACAGATTTTATCTTTACTCAAAGCAAGCGGTTCGGCTACCCGATCAACCCCGATACAACTAACGGTTGGCTGAACAAGCTCTCTGAGAAATACGGGTTGAAGCCTTTGCACCCTCATATGTTCCGACATTCTGCAGCTTCTACACTCATATATGCGGGTGTGGATGTTGTAAGCGTTGCGGGATATCTCGGACATGCAACGCCGACAACAACTGTAAATATCCCATATGGGCACACCCACCAAAGTAGCTATATTTCGATATAAAAATTGTTACTTTTCCATCGTGACAGGTAACGATTTTTATATGCAGAAGCTACTGTCTTTTCGTATGTTTTTATACCTATTGATTTTACCAATCTGTTATGATATAATAAAATACAAATCAAAGGGTGGTGATAAAATGCGGACGGCTATCTGCGAGGATGAGAAAATATACTCGGACAAGCTGAGCAAAAGTCTGAAAACGTATCTTTCCTTACATAAAGAAAAAGCGGAAATTGACGTGTTCACAGACGGTGTTCCTATTGCAGAAAAACTGAAAAACGGCATGTATATCTTAACAATTCTCCATTGGGATACAACTCATATGTAAGACCGTTAAAAGGTTTCCCGCCCATATCCATAGGCTTATCAAACAGCTGGTCATAATGATTTATTCCATTTTCCCAATAGAATTCAAAAGAAAAGAAATCTTCGTCAAATAAGGAACCGTGATCTATAACATATTCTTTTGATAGCATTTCCATTTTTTTATTACACATAAAATACCTGGTTCCTTTCTGATCTATTTTAAACTATGAAAAAATTGTATTTCAAATAATAATTATATCACATATATCCGAAAAAAGCAAGAAAAATAGCCGTTCCAAACTATAAGAAACGGCTAAAAATATAGTTGTTATCTATTTCGGATTATCTCTCCCGACCGTTATTCCCGAATAAGATGCTCGTTGCTTGACTTGTATTTCTGAAGAAGCTCAGTCATATGTTCCTGTTCGTATTTCATCTTTTCTGCTTCTTCCAAGGTTTTCTTTGCTCTTTGGAAAAGCGGATCAATCTCCGAATCCTTTACGAACGCTTTGTAGCTGTTGTGCTTTGCATATTCTTCGTGTTCGGCAATTTCCTTCTGAAGCTCGTCAAGCTCCTGCTCCCTTTCAGCGATCCTGCTTTCCCGGATAACAAGCTGCTCTTGATTTTCGCTGAGCCTTTCCTCACGAATATCAAGATTCTTTTCTCTGGCTGACAGCTCCTCTGCTTTGGCTGAAACTGTTTTTTTCAGATTTTCAATTCCCGATATTTCCGATTCATCTATTATAAGCTTATGAAGGGGCATTTTAACGGTCTTTATCTCAGAATTTTCCCGCTAACTCTTTTCCAGCAGTGAGGGACTCTACCTCGTTCTGCAAAACGGTTTTCTTATCGTTAAGGTCGCTCACTTCAGATCATAGCTGATCCCAAATATCACTTGTTAGTTTTGAAAGAGGATGATTTATAAATGAGTCATTATCATACTTTTCAAAAATAAGTTCCTCTAAATGTTGTGGATCACCTAAAATATCAGAATATGAACTATAAATATTCTCAAGTGCTTCATTATTAAAAATAGCCTTTTCAGTGATAAGAGCTTCTATACGATCCGAGTGAAGCTCATATGGAATTTTTATTTTAAAACTCTTATAATACTCATTTATAATTTTCTGCGCTGATATATCTTCCGGATCATATGAATCCAACGATATAACAATATTTTTTTGAGTTCCAAGCAAATATGGAATAATATTATCGACCACAAATCGGATTTTTCTGTCCTCAAACGATTCCTCGTAGGGATACAGTATATTTTCGGGAGTGCCTGTGCTTTTCCCATTGTTACATAATGCGCATGATGGTACAAGATTGTATATCGAAATTGCCAGATATGGATATAGTGACTTTGGAAAATAATGATCAAACTGCGGTCTGGTTTTTTCACCATTCTTTCGGGCAGTAAAGGTATATTGCCTATTGCAGTACGGACATACTCTTACATTGATAATATCTAAAATTTCATATGCCTCGTCTGACTGACTAAAAGATGTATAAAAAACAGAAAATAAAACCAGCCTTTCGGCTGGTTTTTTTGACAGACTGAACGGCTCTGATAACAGAGCCGTTGTTTTCATAATTTTCTTTCAGCGTTACCACCTACGACAAGTTTGGATATTATGCAACCACATTAAGCTCCATGCACGCAGTCTTGCCCTAAACGTACACTTCATCACTTAGTATCCCCGAAGACCTACGGGCAATACTGACGAACATCTTCATCATTTATATTATATGCTAATTATTCTGATTTGTCAAGGGATTTTACAAAATTATTTGTTTTAAACAACACCATTTTTGTAATATACTCTTGTACCATCGGTTCTTTTAGCATATCCTGCATACAATCCAATACAAATTTCGTTTGTATCCCCTACAAAGACCTACAGGCAATACTGACGAACATCTTCATCATTTATATTATATGGCTATTTTTCTGATTTGTCAAGAGGCTTTACATAAAATAACAATGTCAATAAGAAAAAAGGTAATTCCCCCTTTCAAAATGACTTTTTTGAGAAATATCATAATCTGCATTTTGATAGCAGCCTTCACTTTAATTTATCCGAAACAACGCCATTTTGGTAATAAACTCTTGTTCCATCAGATTTTTTTGAATATCCCGTATACAATCCTTTGCAAATTCCGTCTTTATCAAAATAATAAGCTTTTCCGCCTATTTTTAATACTTTGTTATGCTTTTCAGACTGCAAACCATACGGTGTGTATTTAAAATCGTTGGGAAGCTCATCATTACAAGCCTTTACATAATCTTTGAAAAATGAGAAATCAAAAACATACTGCCCATTCCCATGATTATATAGCCTTGCAAAAGCATTTTGTATTGTAGCGGACCCGGAGGTATCATCTTCGGAAACGTCACTTGGGTAATAGAAGCCGTCAGTAAGTATTATGACATACTTTGGTATGCCATTCTGCGAAACAATAGCAATATACAAAGGAACATACCGTACAAAAATGATGTCACCTTCAATGTTATCGAATTTGTTCAGTTTTCTTATCGCATTGGACATCGATACAGTAGGATAGTTAGAAGCGTCGGTCTCCGTGCGATTTTGAAAGCAGACGGTATCGTCCGAATGTCTTACAAAATAATCGGTATGACCATTTTCGGAGAAGTAAAAATTCTCAATGTACGATTCGGAGTGACTTTTTATATATTCGTTTATATCGCCGTCCGTATAGTCTGCAAGCATCGCTTCGTCAGTCAGGATATACATTTTTCCATATTCACATTCTGATAATTTCTCCTTCGTCATTTCCTCACCGATATTATGAGTTCGATAATACTCATTTACCTCGTCTATCAAATCATCATACGAATTACTCCATTTGAAGTTTTCAAAAGATAAATTACAGTCAGCATAAACCGGACTGCTGAGTAGTATAGCCGAAAGAAATAATGCGAATAACGAACATATTGACTTTTTCATAAAAATCACTCCGATTACTTGTTATTTAATAATAAAATAACCTGATTGAACGGTACAAGTTCCGTAGAGAGTTGTTGTGAAAGTATTATCCGAAACATTATAAGATGTTCCCCAATATTTGCCGGTTGAAGCCGATGAAGGTGCGCTATCATAGAAATACAGCTGACTATCTGATGAGGTTATTTTATATCCTACACATAACAACTCATGGCTTTTGGTAACGCCGTTCTTTGTATATGTTATTCTTAATGCTACTGGTCTGTTGTTGCCGATAGCAGCTTTAATGCGATTAAATGTAGATACAGTAGCACTAACATTGTTCCATGTATAAGATGTTCCGTTTTCACTCTGAAGCGAGTCAAAATAATTCTTTATATCTGTATTTGAGCCGCCTACAGTTGTGTCATCTGCATTGCCATATTTAAAGGTAACTACATCTTCTGGTGTAATGTTGCCGAAAGCATAAGATAATATATGACTTCCTACAACTGCCCAACACCATTGTGTATTACCCTGTGAAATCCATGTGTAGTCTGAAGAAATATCTTTGGTTTCCTCTGTGGTTGCATAAACAGAATTAAGCTTTGATATATCAACAAAACCGCTTTCTAAGATTTTTTCATTTTCATAGGTAGACATATCTGTTGATGCAGAAACAGGCATACAGAGAGCGGACGTAGCGGAAACGACCGCTAAAGTAGTGGCTAAAGCCTTTTTAAATTTTTTCATAGATTTTTTCCTCACTTTCATAATTAGAATGTGAGGAGAAAACGCCGTGAATAGAGTATTTGCGAAAGTATTTGCTGAATTGAAAAAGTGAGATAAAAAGTGAATATCCTGATGAGTTTCGGAGCTTCCTCCTACACCTTATCGGATTTTCTTACAAATAGCTGCTCAATCCTTGCGGAGAGCTTGTTTGATACAATCAAGATAATTCCCCCTTTCAAGGTTAAAATGTGTCAGAATGACACACTTTTATGATATAAAAACGCTGTTGGAGCTGTTTGAGATACTCTCGGAGCTTCCGAACAGACCGCTTTCTTTAGCATAATGGTTACAAGTAATGCGATAATAGTAACCGCCGGTTACAGTGGCTACCTGTTTGTCATAAATAGCATATAAACTGGAATTTTCATTGAGCATATCGGCTAATGTAATACAATCAGACCACGTCACGTTATTGCTGCTTTTCTGCACAACGATATTTTTTAAGCCGAGGTATTTCATAGATGAGTTACAATTAGTTTTTGCTGTAAGCATTATTGCTTTTTCACTATTAGTAATACTTAAACCGTAATTATATATAAGTCCGGCTGAGTATGCTGAAATACCCTGTTGATTAGGTATTTCTTCTGCACTTGCTGTTATATTAACAGTCGGAATAAAACAAATCACAGTAAGTATTGGAATGATTGACTTCTTCATATAAACGTCCTCTCTTTCTCACCTAATTGAATTGATAATTTTGTCACACTCGGAGTAATCAACATTCTGTGTAAAAATATTGACCATATAATCTCCTGAGCGGAATATTACTATCATTTGGTCATCTTCTTTTGACATGACGGCAGTGTGGTCATTTACCACAATTTCCGAAATATTGTGTTTATCACTCGGTATGCCCATTTGCATATTTTCAATATAGCTGTCGATAGAAATAGTAATGAATTGCGAACTATTGTCATATCTGAACAGAATACACTTGTATTCGTCAGCATTGTTATATTCCACATTAGTCAATATAAAGCCTTCAGGCAGATAATGGGGAGTATCAGCAACAATTTCGTGTTCCTTACACTTGGCAATAATCCCGTAAGGGTCGTCCTCTGATATGGGGAGAACAATTTCTTCGTCCTGTTCATCAAAGTCAATCTTTGCACCGCCCTGAGTAAGCTCTACAATTAACGAGAATATATTCATATTCCATGCTGAAACAGATATTACATTGGCACACATAATCATGACACAAGCAGCAACTAAGCCGACAGACCACTTTGGCAGATGAAAATGCTTTTTTTCTTCGTTCTGCATAGCTTTAAGTTCTTTCAGCTTTTCGTCTACATCGTTATGCAATGGTTTCTGACCTCTTTCCTCAAGTGCTTGGAGGGTCAATTCGTTTACAAGCTCGTAATCTATTTCATTATCGGGCTTGGAAAGTTCTTTATCGATCATGGCTTCAAGTTCTTCCGCAGATTTTGCGTCAAATGAGTTTTCATCGCTTAAAATCCTTGAGATCACTTCATCCTTGTTCATCCTGAACACCCTTTCATATATATAACATCTGAAAACACGTCTTTTTTGACATGGTTTTCAAAAATATTTAAGTTTGTATATTCCTACAATTATTTCTTTAACAAGTTATGCAGTCTATCCGAATTATTAATTATCTTCTGTTTTATCCTTCGTATTCGCTGATACATTGCCGATGTGGATATATTTCTGTTGGCAGACATCCTTTTTACGTCCTCTCCGGTCACATAGTATTCGGTCAAGGTGTGATACTCGTCCTCTGTGAGTATATCTTCAATTACCCCTGATTGGTCATTGTATTCTTGCGGAATGTCCTCAAGCTCGTCAAGAGAAATATCATTCTTATGCTTTTTGTAGCAACGCAGTACTTCCACTTTAGCAGCTTTGTAGAGCCATGCTCCTACATGGGTATCAAGTCTGAGAGTGTGCATTTTCTTTGCCAGTGCAAGAAATACTTCCTGTGTACAATCCTCGGCTAACTCTCTGTTATTGAGCTTCAAATAGCAGTAATTCAATATTTTGTGATAGTATTCTCTGTATATATCATCAAAATTCAAAATAATCGACCCTTTCATAATAGGAATTGTCAATTTAAAGTATATCATAATAATTTTGGATTTTCAACTATTTATAAATAGAATGCTATAATGTGTATTCATATTTTTACAGGCTGTTCTTTTAGGAAACCCTGATTTGCATGGACATATTGTTCATATTGACACAAATCCCTCCGCCGATAGTTGGAAGAGGGATTTATATGTTTTGAATGTAAAAAGGTTTAACATTTACAAACAAGTGGTTGTATCGTGTCGTAATGTGGAATATATTCTAAAATCCGGAAAAGAATAAGAAGTAATATTTTGACCGTTTATCTTACCTTAATATATTCCTTCTTTAAATCATTAGAAAACTCCTTCAGCTGGTCTTTTTCCTTATCACAATACAGCTTGAAATTCTCGATAATTTCCGAATTGGCTTTCTTTGGCAGAGCATTTTTCTTTGCGAGAACAGCTTCACGGACTTCGTCATATCTCTTGTCATATAAAGTGATAGCAGTTTCCGATCGGAGCAGCTTCTTTCGGTATGTTCTGCAGGCTCCCGTGAAAGCAAGATAATCTTTTTCAATTGGATTCTTATATGTGGCACGGCGGCAGTCGGAGTTTACCCTGTTATGATACTTTTTCCTGCAGTCGGCACGTGAACAGGTGAGAGAAGGTTTGCTGATTTTTGTGACCATAAGGCTGCCGCATATTTCACAGTTAGTGATCTCCAGACCATATGTACCCAAGACATCTGCATACATCTCCAGAAAAGTCATTAGACCCTCTTGACTGTTAATATCACACAAATACATAGTTTTTCTGTTGCCATCTGCGCCGACAGCTTTTAACACCGATGTGTTGTAAAAGCTGTCGGCGTTGTCGTTTATAGCACCGGAAAGATCAAAATGCTTCTTATCGCGCAGCGTTGACAGAACAGACATGTGCTTATCGGTATTGGCTTTGAAAATATTTATGTGCTTCTCGGCTTCCTTGATCTTCGGAGCATTGATCATCATAATGTTTTTTAGACTATTGAATTTACGTCTTGCAGAAACACATTGATTATATGTGTTCAGAATAATCAGATTCAGAAACATATTAACGTGGTCACCGGACTCATAGTTTGCGGCAAGGCTTTCGAGCTTGTCGTTATAACTCTCGGCACAATATACTTCAATATTGCATAGCTGCTCGTAATCTTCAAGGAAAGCGTCTGTTTCACGCTTGAAGCGTATCAGCTTGTTTATGCTTTTGATTACAGAGCCAAGCTCGTTAGTGTGTTTTATGGTGTTTGGCGGCAGATCGTCCGGGAATTTATTCTCTGCCCATGTTTTCAGATCTGATGTGCTGCCGATGATGAAGGTTTCCGTTTTATTCTCCATGTTTATAATTAGCCCTAAAGATACATCTGCTTTGTCACTTTCAAAAATCTTCTTGATACTGTTTAACATATACTCACCTCGTCAAGTACAAATCGCTCGCTAATAATATCTTATAAACATATTTTACCACCATTATGACGGAAAGTCAAGTAAATACGCAATAATCCCGAATAATATCAAATCGCTCGCATTGTAAGTACACGATGCTCTGCATAAAACTATACACGTTGAATTAAGACTTTTCAAAAATTGTATGTTAGAATTGGATTATCGCAGGGGAACACCGCGATAAAATACAATAGAAAGGTCGTGTTAAAATGAACGACAAGGAATTTCCGATGATGCTCACGGCGAACGATTTGCAGGCTATGGGATTTCACAGAAATATGGTTTATCAGATACTGAACCGCAGTGATGTTCCGGTAGTGAGAATCGGCAAACGCAAATTCGTCCGCAGGGACAAGTTCTTCAGCTGGCTTGAGGAACAGGAGATCAAAAATGAAGAAGGAGGAAACAGCAATGGCAGCAAGGTTTAATGGTATCTACATTATCGCCGCTGACACAGGCAACGGCAATGTAAAGACAGTAAGCACCTGCACACCCACATCGGTTTCGAGATTTGACACTAAGCCAATTACTACTACCAATGTGATGCAGTACAACGGCAGCTACTATGTCATCGGTCAGGGACACAAGGAGGTCATCAGCGACAAGACGCAGGATGAGGACTATTACATTCTCACGCTTTTCTGCATCGCCAAGGAGCTTGCAAGAGATAATGTGACCGAGGCGAGCGTTATTATTGCCGCGGGACTTCCCATTACATGGTTCGGCAATCAGGCGGAATCATACAGGAGCTATCTCAAGCAGAACAGCGAAGTTGAGTTCTCACTTAACGGTACGGCTTATAAGGTTTTTGTCAGAGATGCGGTAATACTTCCGCAGGGCTATGCTGCTATCATCGAAAATCTCGGTGAAATGAAGGGCGATAATATGCTTGCAGACATCGGAAACGGAACTATCAATATTTTGAGGATTCGCAACGGCGTGGTCATTGAGGACAGCCTTCATACGGAAATGCTGGGAGTTAATGAGTGCGTCAAGGAAATTCTTCACTCGCTTAAAGACAAGACTTTTACAGATGTTGACGAATCGGTAGCTCTGGATTTTATAAAAACAGGCGAGAGCAGCATTTTGGAAGTTTATGTGGACGAGATGAAAAGAATTATTTCAATCTACTGCGGAAAGGTCATGAAGCTCCTCACAAGAAACGGCTACAACAGGAATTTTATGAATCTGTATATCTGCGGAGGCGGTGCAAGGGTGATGAAAAAGTTCTGCCCAGCTGTTGCCAATGATGACAAGGTTTTTCTGATGACCAATATCTGTGCGACAGCTAAAGGCTATGAGCTGATGGCTGAAAAAATGTTGAGGGATCAGTATGAAAAGCAGTAAGGAATTTAATACCTGTCTGCATTTCGATATGAGCGAACCGACCCATCGGAAAGCAGTAGAGATTCTCACAGGTTATGAGAAAAAGAAATTTCATTCATATACGAATCTTGTAGCAATCGCTCTCACAGAATACTCGGCAAGGCAGGATATGAACAGCACCGAAGAGATTGTAAATGCTTTGATCCCAAAAATCAGAGAAATCGTAAAGACTGAAATAGGAAATTCTGTCGGGAACTCATTTTCCCCGAATGCTGTTTCTGTGATAGATGAAAAATTGGAAATCGGCAAGTATGAGGAAAATGAAGATCCGCAGAGATCCGACAAGGAAAAAATAATGAATTCTATGGATCCATCGTTTATGAGCGCATTCAGTACCAAAATTGATTTAGGTACTTGAAGTCAAGTACAGATTTGATACCATATGGCTGGTCTGTACCTGAACAGTACGATAAAGGTACTGATTGGTGTAAAAATCGGGTACAATTCTGATACTTTTCCGATACATAAATGCCTGCGGGCGTAATATTGTATCGGAAAAGTACCCGATAGGTACAGAATTAGGTACTGTTTCAGCATTTGGTACATGATCGGAGGTGAAAAATGCGGATATGTGAATTTTGCAAAACCTTCCAAGTTTCCCATCAGGCTGTATATGCGAAAATCAAAAAATATGCAGCGGAGCTTGAGGGGCATATTTCAAAGGATAAGGGAAATGTTACAGACCTTGATCCCTTTGCGGTAAACCTTCTGAAACCCAAGAAGGCAAGCTACAAGGCTCTCGATGAACGTAATTATTATCTATTTAAAAAGAATAAAGAAATAGTTTCGGAGAACGAGAGTATAAGGGCAGAGCGTGATGAATTGGCTTCAAAAAAGTCCGATTATGAAGCTGTTATTGAGTATCTCAAAAAGGAAAACAAGGAATATGCAGACTCCGTTGCCCTTCTTACGCAGGAATGCGAACGTTACAAGAAGGAATGTGCAGATGCGAAGGCTCTGTATAAGGTTATGGAAAGCGAGTTTGACAAGGAAAAAGCGGAGCTTACAGCCGAAATAAAGGAAACAGAGTTTGGTCGGAATTTGCTTGCTTCCAAGGTATCGGATCAGTGTAAAAAGTTAGATGAAAAGAACCATAAAATTTATGAGCTTGATAAGAAGATAGACGAACAGAAGGACACTATCGAACGGCTCAACAGGGAGCTGTCCAAAATGACAGAAAAGTATAACAGAGCCGAAAAGCAGATTGCGGAACTTCAGGAGGAAAAGCGTAAGGCAGAGGAGCAGCTTGCCGAAATGCAGAGTGCCGACAAATCGAACGCTTCCAAACAGAATAACATCTTCAAACACATATTCGGACAGGACAAGAAGTAATATCTGCAACTCTTGCGGATATGTGCAATCTGCATGCAGATATACGGGAAATTTTCCGGATTTTTGAAGAGGAGGTGGTTGCTATGATTTAGCAAGCATAGAATTTGTGT
>JBJERX010000032.1:0-18830 GCA_051882495.1 Huintestinicola sp.
TTCTGACGACGGATTTCGACAGCGGGGCAAGCAGAAAATTCAATAGTTAATTGGGTGAGCAATATATAACAGCATACACAGAATCCGTGAATTAAAAAATGACAAGATATGGTTTGACGGATACTTGTATTTTATACTGAAGCGTAACTTCGCCCTCGGGAAATTTTACTCAGATTTTACATTATTATGATTACACACTTTACACAGCCTATATATACTTATACCATAGCAGAGATGCAAAAAATATAAGGAGAATTTTTTATGAAGGCAAATACAATTATCAAAAGAACAGTAAGCGTAATTGCAGCATCACTTATGCTGACAGCAGCAATGACAGGCTGCAGCAAGGAAGAAAGATCCGTTTCCACCGATGGCTCAACCTCTATGGAAAAGGTGATAGGTGCTTTGGGTGAAGCATTTGAAAGTGAAAACAGCGGCGTTACATTCACCTATAATCCCACAGGCTCAGGTACAGGCATTACAGCAGTGGCCGAGGGCAGATGTGACATTGGTCTTTCAAGCCGTGGATTAAAGGACGAGGAAGCCGCAAAGGGACTTACAGAAACCGTTCTTGCTTATGACGGAATTGCAGTTATCGTAAATAATGAAAACCCCGTAGCTGACCTCTCACTTGAAACAATTTCAAAAATCTACACAGGTGAAATTACAAACTGGAGTGAAGTTGGAGGCAGCGATGTTGAGATCGTGCTTATCGGCCGTGAAGCAAACAGCGGTACTCGTGACGGCTTTGAGTCCATCACCGATACAAAGGATAAATGTAAATATCGTCAGGAGCTTACAGCAACAGGCGATGTGATCTCGGCAGTATCGGGAAATCCCGCCGCTATCGGTTACGCTTCGGTTGCTTCAGTAAAGGATACGGTCAAGGCTGTAACAGTTGACGGAGTAGCTCCTTCCGAAACCACGATCAAGGACGGTACATACAAGATCCAGCGTCCTTTCGTTCTTGTAACAAAGAAAGATGCAAAGCTTTCCAAAACAGCACAGGAATTCTACGACTTCTGCTTATCGGATAATGCAAAAGGAATCATAACAAACGCAGGTGTTGTTCCTGCTAACTAATAGCTAACAAATCATATCGGGATAAGCGGCGACTATAGTATCACCGCTTATTCTGCGTTTGGAGTATTATTTATGAAACATAAAGCGAAATTACTTGAGCATATTGTCCACGGCATATTTCTTGTGCTGGGACTTATAACCGTTGCCGCAGTTCTGCTGATAAGCGTATATCTTGTCATTTCGGGTATTCCTGCAATAGCTGAGATCGGGCTTTTTGATTTCCTTTTCGGAGCAGAATGGGCACCCTCTGCCGAGCCGGAAAGCTTTGGCATTCTACCCTTTATCCTGACAAGTATATATGGTACGGCAGGAGCAATTTTAATTGGCACACCTATAGGATTTTTCACAGCCGTTTACATTTCAAAGCTGGCGGGTCAAAAAGTAAGAAATATCATAAGCTCTGCTGTCAGCCTTCTTGCAGGTATACCCTCAGTCGTATACGGTCTGGTTGGTATGCTTGTACTTGTACCTGCGGTGAGAGAAGCCTTTGATATTCCCGACGGAGCAAGTCTGTTCTCTGCGGTCATTGTACTTTCAATTATGGTTTTGCCCTCTATTATAAAAGTATCTCTGACAGCACTTGATGCTGTTCCGAAAGAATATGAAGAAGGCTCCCTTGCACTGGGTGTAACTCCCGTTGAAACCTATTTCAAGGTATCGGTTCCGGCTGCAAAAAGCGGAATTGCGACTGCTGTTGTTTTAGGTATCGGCAGAGCCATCGGAGAGGCAATGGCAGTTATAATGGTATCGGGAAATGTTGCGAACATGCCAAAGCTTTTTGAGAGCGTCCGTTTTCTCACAACGGCTGTATCAAGCGAAATGTCCTATGCTGCAGACGGAAGTCTGCACAGACAGGCACTTTTTTCAATAGCTCTTGTGCTGTTCCTTTTCATTATGATGATAAACGCTGCACTTAATTTCTTCCTGAAAAAGAATAAGGAGGGTTGATATGCAAAGTAAAATTTCCGAAAAACGAAAGCTGAAAATTTCTCTCCTGAAAACGCTAATGTATCTCTCTACAATTTTAACCTGTGCGACAGTAGTTTTTCTTATCGTATATGTCCTCGTAAGAGGCATTCCAAACATCTCCTGGAAGCTGATCTCAACAAAACCAAGCTACCTCAGTGATACCATCGGCATTCTCCCCGATATTCTGAACACTCTCTATATAATTCTTGCAACGCTGATCATCGTTTTGCCTTTGGGCGTAGGTGCGGCTGTGTATCTTACCGAATATGCAAAAAATCAAAAGATCGTATCGGCTATCGAATTTGCCGCCGAAACACTTTCGGGTATTCCATCTATTATCTACGGACTTGTGGGTATGCTGTTTTTCTGTCAGTTTCTGAATATGAAAACATCTATTATTGCAGGTGCTATGACCCTTGTAATAATGAACTTGCCCACCGTTATGCGTACAACACAGGAGAGCCTTAAAACTGTGCCAAAGGGATATAAAGAGGGAGCATTCGGACTTGGTGCGGGAAAATGGCGGGTGATAAGAACGGTTGTCCTCCCCGAATGTATTGACGGTGTGGTAACAGGCTGTATCCTGTCTGTCGGAAGGATCCTGGGTGAATCTGCTGCTCTGCTTTTCACAGCAGGCTTTGCTCACGCACTTAATGGCGTGTTTGAGGGACTTACAAGCTCGGGAGCAACATTAACAGTTGCCCTTTATGTTTATGCAAAGGAGCAGGGCGAGTTTGAGATCGCCTTTGCGATCGCCGCTATTCTTATGGTACTAACGCTTTTGATAAACCTATCCGCTGACCTTGTTGGAAAATATTTTAAGGAGAAGAAAAATAAATGAGCATAATTAGTGCAAAAAATCTGAACTTATGGTATAATACAAATAAAGCACTTCGTGATATTACCATGGATATTGAAGGAAACGCCATAACTGCCTTTATCGGTCCGTCGGGGTGCGGAAAATCAACCTTTCTCAAAACCCTGAACCGAATGAACGACCTGGTAACAGGCGTTCGCATTGAAGGAGAGGTGCTCTATGACGGACAGGATATTTACGATAAAAGCGTTGATGTAAATGAGCTTCGCCGTGATATCGGTATGGTGTTTCAGAAGCCCAATCCGTTTCCTATGAGTATTTACGATAACATAGCCTATGGTCCCCGGACCCACGGCATCAAGAATAAGGTTCTCCTTGATGAGATCGTTGAGGAATCCTTACAGGGTGCTGCGATCTGGGACGAGGTAAAGGACAGACTCAAAAAAAGTGCCCTTGGTCTGTCGGGAGGTCAGCAGCAGAGATTATGCATCGCCCGTGCCCTTGCGGTAAAGCCTAAGGTGCTTTTAATGGATGAACCCACTTCTGCACTTGACCCTATCTCAACATCTAAGATCGAGGACTTAGCCTGTGAACTGAAGGATAAGTACACTATTGTAATTGTAACGCACAATATGCAGCAGGCTCTGAGAATTGCGGACAGCACAGCATTTTTTCTCCTTGGCGAGCTGATAGAATACGGCAATACCGAGCAGATTTTCTCCACTCCGCATAACAAAAAGACCGAGGATTACATTACGGGAAGGTTTGGGTGATAATATGAGAAACAGGTTTGATGAACAGCTTTTTTATCTTAATCAGAAGATGATCGAAATGGGTGCATTATGCGAAAGGCTTATTGCCTGCTGTGCAGACGCTTTGCTGAAAGGAAATATAAGCTCCGCAGAGGAGGTCAACGCTCACGGCAGAGAGGTGGATGAAATGGAGCGTGAGATCGAGTCTGTATGCTTTAAGCTGTTATTGCACCAGCAGCCTGTGGCAAGAGATCTGCGGCAGATATCCGCTGCACTTAAAATGATAACCGATATGGAGCGTATCGGTGACCAGGCGGAGGATATTGCGGAGATCATCCCATTCCTTAAAGGACGGACGGGCGATGAGCTTGCCGACTTCAAGCTTATGGCTGAAACTGCCTGTGAAATGGTGACCGACAGCATTGACGCTTATGTAAAAAAAGACCTGGAACTGGCAAAGAGTGTTATGGAGCAGGATGATATCGTTGACAGATGTTTTGTACAGGTAAAGGAAATGCTTATAAAAATGATCTCGGAAAACTCTGCCGATGGAGAGTATGCCGTTGACCTGCTTATGATCGCAAAATATTTTGAGCGGATCGGCGACCATGCAACCAACATTGCGGAATGGGTGGAATTTTCCGTAACGGGAATACACAAGCAAAGCAATCTATAAGGAGTATAGCTATGATTTTTTGCGTAGACGATGACAATACTATCCGTGACATAGAGGTTTATACCCTGGAACAGACGGGCTTTAATGCCAAAGGCTTTTCGGGAGGGGCCGAGCTTTTCGAGGCTCTTAGAACCGAAATACCGCAGCTTATCGTACTTGATATCATGATGCCCGATATGGACGGTATCGAGGTGCTTGAAAAGCTCCGTTCCGACAGTAAATACAGGGACATTCCTGTGATTATGGCTACTGCAAAGGGCACGGAGATGGATAAGATCAACGGTCTTGATCTGGGGGCGGATGATTATCTTGTAAAGCCCTTCGGCGTTATGGAAATGGTTTCGAGAATAAAAGCGGTACTCAGGAGAACTGAAAAAAACACCCAAAGCTGCATTACCGTAGGCAATATTGTACTGAGCGAGACCGAGCATACCGTTACAGTAAACGGCGAACGGATAGAGCTTACTCACAAGGAATTCGCTCTGCTTGCTCTTTTTATGAACAACAAGAACATCGTCCACAGCCGTGACAAGCTTATGAATGCAATATGGGGTACAGAGTACATTGGCGAAAGCCGAACAATTGATGCACATATCAAGACGCTGCGACAGAAATTAGGTGAAGCGGGCAGCCAGATAAAGACAATTATCGGTGTAGGATATAAAATGGAGGATAAGAAATGAGTAAAAAGATTTTTCGCTCCATTATTTCCGTTGCGATGGTTGTACTTTTTGCAAGCCTTTTGCTGGCAATCAGCTTTTTGTACGATTATTTCAACAGATCCCAGGTTGAAAGGCTTAAAGAGGAGCTTTCCCTTGTTACAACAAATGTTAACGAATTCGGCGAAGAGTATTTTGAAAGCTTTGAGTCATCTGTGTTCCGATTGACCTTGATCTCGTCTGACGGCCGGGTGCTTCATGATTCATTGGCAGATGCCGGCGAAATGGAAAACCATCTTGACCGTGAAGAAATAGCGGAAGCACTGGAACAGGGAAAAGGCAGCAGTGCAAGGTATTCCTCGACCCTTACCGAAAAGACCTTTTATGAAGCGGTAAGGCTGGAAAACGGAAATGTTCTTCGGATATCCATAAATCAGGTAACAGTAGGTGCACTGATCGTTGGGATGCTGCCGGCTATCTGTGCTATTGTCCTGTTTTCCATTATTGTTGCACTTTTAATGTCAATGAAAATGTCAGAAAGCATTGTAAAGCCGCTTAATAAGCTTGACCTTGATAATCCTACCGAAAATGATACCTATGAGGAGCTCTCTCCCGTACTGACCAAAATCCACAAGCAGCACAAACAGATCAAAATGCAGATGGAAGAGCTTCGCAACAAGAATGACGAATTCAATCAGATCATATCTTCAATGAACGAGGGTCTCATTCTGCTTGACGAGGACGATCGTGTTATCTCAATGAATACTTCGGCAAAAAACATTTTTGGGGTCACAAATGACCCGGCGGGCGAGGATTTTCATGTCGTTGACCGTACTCCCGAAATAAGCTCTGCTTTGCAGAATGCAAAATGTGATAACCGCACTGAAATAAATATTTCTAAAAACGGAAGAGAATATCAGCTTAGTATCAGCCGTATCGAAAATGACGGAAAGCCTGTGGGAACGCTTATTCTTGCCTTTGATATAACCGAAAAGGTGTTTACCGAGCGTAATCGTCAGGAATTCACAGCAAACGTTTCCCATGAATTGAAAACACCGCTGCAAACCATAATCGGAAGTGCTGAACTTCTGGAAAACGGACTTGTAAAGCCTGAAGACACAAACAGATTTCTCGCCAACATCAAGAATGAAGCAGCCCGGCTTGTAAGCCTGATAAACGATATTATACGTCTTTCACAGCTTGACGAAAAGGGCGAACCGATTAAGGAAGCAGTGGAGCTGTACGCTGTTGCCGGCGAAGTAACGGAAGTGCTTTTACCTGCTGCGGAAAAGAAAAATATATCCTTAACTCTCGGGGGAGAAAAAATTGAAGTAAACGGCATACGAAGATACTTATATGAAATAATCTACAATCTCAGCGATAATGCTATTCGTTATACAGAAGCCGGCGGCAGGGTCGATGTCCATATAGGCAAAGAAAACGGATTTGCTGTTATAACAGTGTCCGACAACGGAATAGGCATTCCTCCGGAGCATCAGCCCAGGATCTTCGAACGGTTTTACCGCGTTGATAAGAGTCATTCCAGGGAAACAGGCGGCACAGGCCTGGGACTTTCTATAGTAAAGCGTGCGGCTATGCTGCATAACGGAAAGGTTGAACTGAACAGCATTGTGGGCAAGGGTACGACTATAAAAGTAATTCTGCCGATATGAACATGGAGCAGTTGCAGCGGCTGGAATCTCTCCTGTCAAGCAGGCAGCCGAAAAAAAGAATATTTAGGGAATCACTGAATAAATCACGCCTAAAGGCCTGGCACGCATCTTGCTTGCATATTTTCCGTCAGATTTATTCAGTGCTTCCTTAGTTTTTTTTCAAGCTCCACCCTGCAGCGAAGCAGGATGGGGCTTATACGGCTTTTCCGAAGAAGGCAGAATTGTTATGGCAGATATGCTCGTTCTCCTCTTGACTGAATTTATATTTGGGGTTATAATGGAATAATACTAATAATCATTTATCCTATGGATAAAATACGGCGGCTATAATGCGTTTTTATCTATAGGTCACCTCTAAAAAACACCGGCTAAAGCCTTAGCACCTCATCTGCTTGCAGATTTTTCGTCATATTACACAGAAATTTCTTGACAGACACCAGTCTGCCTGCGAAATTTCTATGCAATCTGACGAAAAATCTGACTGTGCATCTGAGGCACTATGGTTTTTAGAGGTGACCTATAGAACAAATGGTTATTAGCATAAATCGTGCAGCTGAACAGCACGACATATGGAATTTTATATATGGGAGCAGGTAATATGATAAATAAATTACATTTAGCTATGATGGATTTATATAAAGGTGACCCTAAAAGAATACAGCATTTTTGTAAAGTTCACAGTTATGCAAAGCTTATAGCTGAATTGGAGAATATTGATAAAAAAACATTATATATTCTTGAAGCTGCAGCATTAGTTCATGATATCGGAATTCATTATTGTGAAGAAAAATATGGAAGCTGCAGCGGAAAGCTTCAGGAAAAAGAAGGACCTGCTATTGCTAAAAAACTATTGGCTGATTTAGGATTTGATGATTCTGTTTCTGACAGAGTACAATATCTTATTGGACACCATCATACATATAATAATATAGATGGTATAGATTATCAAATACTTGTAGAAGCAGATTTCCTTGTTAATATCCATGAAGACGGACTATCAAATGATGCTGCAAAGCGAGCATACAGTCATATTTTTCGAACAGAATCAGGCAAAAAGATCTGCAGAGAAATGTTTAATATTGCTTCCCCAATTAACTGATGAAGTTTTATGCGAAGAACCGCTGTCGAAAGCATAGGAAGAAAACCGCAGGAATAAAAAAACTGCACCAAAGCTTTACCGTATGCTGAAAGAAAATGGGAGTCTCCTGTTTCTTTATATGGCATGGCTTCCGTATGAGGATAAGATCGCAGGTGCCAGTGAAAATCTGGTACTAAAATACAGTCCGAGCTGGACCGGTTCAGGAGAAACGATGCATCCCATAAACATACCGGAATGTTACGAAGAATACTTTAAACTTGTGTATCATGAGGAATTCACCTTAAAAGTGCCGTTTACCCGTGAAAGCTGGAATGGAAGAATGAAGGCTTGCCGTGGGGTGGGTGCTTCACTTACCGGAAAAGAAGTTTCAATGTGGGAACAGGAGCACATTAAGCTTCTGAAGCAGATCGCTCCTACGGAATTTGATGTTTTACATTATGGTGCTATAGCTGAACTAAAAAAGCTATAATATCATAATTAAATTGTATATGCTGTTCTTTGTCTTATAAGCCATAACGGAGATTCGGATATTATTTTATAAAGTTGTAAAATCATCTGAAATTGTCGTCTTATATGCTTAGATGTGTTGACAATAAAAGAGTGGTATGATATAATAATGTTTGAAGTTTTATACTGATCCTATCTGCCGAATTTTATCCATAGGATCAGTATAATTATTTTGAAGACAAAGGATATTTGTACATGGCACTTTTTACTGCATTCGGACTTCCGGGAGTTCACATATTTGCTTCCTGATTGCTGTGCCGGGAGATATTATCCTCTGCATATCGGCGGCTGTGATGCCCCAAAGCTTATGGGAAAAAGGAGTATCAGCAAATGTGTGATATAAATGAGATCAAAGGATTTATCCTGAAGGGCGGAAGGATAACCAAGGAGCAGGCAATTGAACTGACGAATGTTTCTCTTGACGAACTTTGCTCCGCTGCCGATGAGCTTCGAAGACGCTTCTGCGGAGACGGATTTGACATCTGCACCATAATCAACGGAAAATGCGGAAGGTGCTCTGAGGACTGCAAATACTGTGCACAATCCGCACATTACAGATCGGATGTGGAGGAATACCCTCTCCTTGACACGGAAGAAATCATCAGACAGGCAAAATACAACGCCGAACGAGGCGTTCTCCGCTACTCTATCGTTACCTCCGGCCGAAGCCTCAGCGATAGTGAGATAGATAAGGTATGCGAAAGCATAAAAGCGGTGCGGGAACAGGTGGGCATTGAAGTATGCGTTTCCTTCGGACTGATAGGATATGAGCAGTTCGTGAAAATAAAAAATGCAGGAGCTTCAAGAGTACACTGCAACATGGAAAGCTCACGCAGCTTTTTTCCCTCCGTCTGCTCTACTCATACATACGATGAAAAGATCGAAACTCTGAAAGCTGCAAAAAAAGCGGGACTCAGTATATGCAGCGGCGGAATAATAGGACTTGGGGAAACCATGGAAGACAGAATTGATATGGCGTTTACTATCCGTGAGCTTGGAGTAAAGTCCGTTCCCGTAAACTTCCTTAATCCGATAAAGGGAACGCCTTACGAAAACAACATTCTCCCCGATGATGATGAAAAAAGGCGTATTGTTGCGATCTATCGTTTCATAATACCTGACGCCGTTATTCGTCTTGCAGGAGGAAGAGGACTCATTGCTGACAAAGGAGAGGGCTGCTTTGTTTCGGGGGCAAATGCCGCTATATCCGGAGATATGCTGACAACTTCGGGAATTACCATCGAAACTGATATGAAGCTCCTGAAAAAACTTGGATACAAGGCGGAACTGAGCGATAAGTAATACTAATAACCATTTGTTCTATGGATAAAGACGGCGGCTATAATACGCCGTATTTTATCCATAGGTTAAATGGTTATTAGTATAAATTATTTTCATCCCCGGCGATGCACTCTATGTAATACAGGATCGGAATAATCGTTCAAAGAAAACACCTATGGCAGACTGTTTCCTGTCATAGGTGTTTTCATATTACTGTTATTATTGTTATTGCTCCCCCAATTAACTATTGAATTTTGTATGTTTGCATAAAAGCGATCGTTTTTTTGTAGCATGCTGCATAATATAGAGCCATATTCCTCTCCTTTCATTTGTATTCTTTTCTTTGACGGAGCCCTGCGGTCGCTTTCCTTGATCGGTGCAATTCTACCTGCCAACTTTATCTACAGAACAAAGGGGAATTTGTATTATTTTTGTGAAAACATAAATTCATAAGCAATTGACATAAATGCTAATATATGGTATGATTAAAAAGTATAACAAGTCAAAATGAATAAAGCATAGGGAGGAGTAACATGAAAAAGGGGTTAAGTGCATCAACTCTGAAAATTATAGCAATAATAACAATGGTCATTGACCATATATCCTGGGGCTTTTTTGATTTTTACTCGTGGCAGGGCTATATGCTTCACATTATCGGGCGGCTGACCATACCTATAATGTGCTTTTTCATTGCCGAGGGTTTCAGAAAAACTCATGATCTGAAACGGTACATACTTCGTATGACAGGCTTTGCCGCTGTTACTGCAGTTCCGTTTTATTTGTTTTTCCACGAGGAATATGCATATCGGCAAAACATAATTTTTGACTATCTTCTGGCACTGCTGCTGCTTACAGTGCTGGAGAGCAAACGTTTCGGAAAGCCCGCAAAGGTGCTTCTCAGTGCATTGCTTGTCATAACTTCTATGGTGATAGGCGGCTGGCCCGTTATGCCTATGGTATATGTGCTCATATTCTATTACGCAGACAGCTTCAAAAAGCAGGCGGTATGGTTCTGTGGGACAACGGTTGGGCTGGTGCTGTTTATGATGATCGGTATCACCCTTAACACAATGTACAATTTCTATCCCATGTATAACTACTGGGTATGGTGGGATAAGGCATATTTCCTGGGGTTCATGCTGGCTCTTCCTCTGCTGAAAGCGTATAACGGAGAAAAGGGCAGCTATCCGCTGGGCAGATACTTTTTCTTTATCTTCTATCCAGCACATTTTCTGGTGCTTTATGCTTCAAAGAAGGTCATCCAGGTTTACGGAAGCTATTGGCTTTATGTGGGACTGCAGCTGCTCTGCATAATGATCGTGGTTGGATTCATAATCCGCATCATGCAGGAAAAAAGCTCAAGGGCACAAAATGCCGCCGTTCTTCTCACCGTAAGCGGACTTGTATATACTGTGGCATTTTTCATTGAAACTACCGCAAAAACAAAGGAGCTTGCTTTTGGTGCGGTCACAATGGAATATCTTGGAGAAGGGGGGGCATTTCTCGGTCTGACAATATTTTTGTCAGAGTTCGGACGTTTCAGAGTGCCAAAGCTTTTCTATATTATTGAGGGTATCTTTTTCGGCGGTTCGGTAGTGCTTGTATATACTTCGGAATATAATCATATTTTCTATACAAGCGTAAATATGGATAATTCAGGAGATTTCCCAAGGCTGGTGCTTGAGTATGGTATTGGATTCATACTTTTTTATGTGTTCCTGGTGGCAATATTCTTTGCCGGAGTTGTAAAGCTGATACAGACATTCAGAAGATCGGGCGAACTTGAAAGAAAGCGTATATCGCTGCTCTTTATCGCAATGAGCTTCCCGTGGCTTGTGGTAATAATACGGTCTATGGGGCTTACAGGCGGCTATGAGATATCATTTATGGGTATAATTTTCGCGGCTGTATTTGCAATGCTGGCACTTATCAAATACGGATATTTTGACTCCGTTCAGGCGGCGGTGACAAATGTTATCTACAAAAGCAGCGAGGGACTGCTTGTTCTTGACAACAGCAAAAAAGTGCTTTATTTCAATAATATAGTTAAGCATATATTCCCTGAAATCGAGGTAAATAAGCCCGTGGACCGGGAAGTAACCGAGAAATGCTTTTATGAAAACGGCTGCATTAATGAGCTTCGCACTCAGAACACCATCGAATCAAACGACAGGGTATACGAACTGAAAGCAGAGTCTATCCTTGAAGCGGGATATACTCAGGGCTATATGGTGCGTTTTTTTGACTATACCTCTCATTACCGCAGCATGGAGGAGCTGAGAAGATCTGCTCATATAGATGCACTTACCGGTCTTTATGACAGGGAATTGTTCAAGCAGGAGATAATCCGCCATCTGTCCGGCGGCGGAATAGGTGCATTGGTAATGGCAGATATTGATTTCTTCAAGCAGATAAACGATAATTTCGGACATATTATGGGGGATGAGGCACTGATAACACTTGCCAAAGCTATAAGGTCGGTCTTTTCGGGACATCTCTATTGCCGTGTGGGCGGCGATGAGTTTATGATGTTTGTGAAGGATACAAAGGATACGGATATCATTGGTGAATTTGCGGAAAAGCTCAATGCGGTTTTCCGCGAAAACGTTAAGAATGTTTCCGAGGGGCTTGAATCCTCCCTGTCCATGGGAATTGCTTTGTCATCTTCCATTTCCGACGGCACCGAAGGCGATGAAGTGTTTGAAATGCTTTACGGTCTTGCGGACACTGCACTCTATAATACCAAGAATAACGGCAAAAACGGTTTCAGTTTCTATGAAACGCTGCCTGTCCGATAACCGGTACAAATAAGGGTAAAGATGCTCAAAGCCTGTCTTCACAAGACGTAGGCATACGCTTGTTAAGACAGGCTCTGATCTAAGGCGGATATCCTGCTCAAGATCCTGTTCGTCATATATCCATCAGACAGGGTACACTCCTACCGAAAATTCAGCATATACAGGTGCGTAATTATCCGGGAAACCTCTCGGGACATCGGATACTGCTATCCTCATTCTGTATTTTCCTATGCGTGAAAGGTCGAAGCCTTCGGTGGAGTATTCCTTGCTGTCCTCCGTTATTTCTATAAGATCCATAGAATAGCTGCCGCCTACAGAGTTTATCGGAATAGGGCTGATACGGACTGAACTCCATTTTTCGCCGTCATAGTATTCGATATCGTAATTCTCACCTTCGGCATACATAAAGCCGGAGGTGATTTTTACATCTATACTCCCGGGAGCAGTGGGAAAGCTGTCGGTGGTGCAAACGGCGGAAATATCCAGCTTTTCACCTGTGTGCACCATATCAAATTCCATAAATGCTCCGTATTCCTCATCGGGAATATCCTTTATTCGGATTGGCTTTACAACACGATACCGTCCCTCGGGCAGGGGAGGATATACCGAAAGATCGAATGTAAACGGCTGTCTTGACTCACTAAATACATCAGGCATATCAAACCATTTATCGCCGTTTATCTCGTAAGTTTCGTTTACGGGCAGCACCTCATACCACTTTCCGTCGTTCTCAAGCTTTTCAAGCAGACAGTCAAACTTAGTTTCATACTCATTTCTGAAATCCAGAGAATAATATCCTCCCGTAATAATTCGGGGAACATAAGCCTGATATTTCGGGACCGCTTCCCTATATCTTACATAGTCCACAGCCTCCGCAAGAGAATACCCTTTCTCCGAAAAACGGCTTGGTTCATCACTGAGCGAAATCAGTGCTGCTGTGCCGTATATGTCCTCAGCACTTTCAGGCACCTTTTCGGGAGGAAGACGGAAGCTTCCGAAAATTCTCCGGCACATCGTATCATATTCCTCGGTACGCTCTCTGCCCTTTGCAGTTATCTTTACGGTATAAAAATGCTCTCTGCCGTGGATGCACAGTGCATCGGTACGCTTATCTGCGGCAGCTTCATAACGGCTTATGTAGCTGCAGTATTCGTCTCCGAATTTTCCGCCGTATTCAGCCTTATCCTCATAGTCTTTCAGAATATTACTTTCAAATTCGGTATCGGCACTTATCATCAGCTTTACATCGCCATATTCCCACATCATTAAGCTGTCACCCACTGATTTCGGCTCTTCTCCTTCGGGGAGCATAAAGAAAATATCGTCGTTAAAGGTATATTCGATATATCCGCTGAACGAATTACGGTCTGTGTACAGGACATCTGCAATTTCACCGCTGAAGCCTTCATAGGTTTCCTGCTCAGCCCTGTACTGCTTTACATTAGAAAGCTCGTTTTTTTCCGACATTATTACAGTTTTAAGCATAATGTCATAAAGCCCGCCTGCACCTTCCACACTGTCTGCATAGAACCATTCGCTTTCTGATGAAAATGATGATACGTAAGCGGCACGCAGTTCCTCCTCGTCTGCAGCGTTGTTCACTGCAAGCTTTTCAAGTGCAGAATAGTTTTCGGTGTAGTATTTGACCGCCAGCCTGTCATTATATCTTCCGAAGCTGATTATCATGGCGGAGGACATACTGCCCGTTCCGCTGCGAAGCACAAGGTTCGCTATAGGATATCGCTTATTGTAGTTATAAAAGCCTTCCGAATCCTCAATGCATATTTTTTCATCTGTGCTCTCATCATCTGATCCGGTTTCTGAATGGGAGACAGGGATATACTCAGGTTCGGCGGCTGGGATAAGTCTGCATATTTCAGCCATTTCATCGCTGTCGGCTGAAACAGGACAGAATTTTAATGTTCCCTCGGAGACATAGTAGGATATATACGAATCGCTGAACTGTGACGCTGAAAGCATAGCTTCAAGGTCTTTTCCGAAGGACATTTCCTTTTTTTCGGCAGGGACATTTTCTGACAGAACAGAAACATATCCCATCATTTTTTCGGGATCACTGACATCTCCGCTCATATAAATAAATGCAGGCTCGTCATTTTCCGATGGAAGGTAATAAAGCACCTTTTCGCTGCCCTCCGAATCGGTGACAATGGTGTATATATTATTTTTTATCGTATCTTCTGCTGTATTTTCAGCTTCGGTCTCAACGGGAACACAGCCTGTTCCCTCAAGAGAATTTCCGGCAATATTTTCAGCAGGGGCATCGTTTTCCTTGCTGCATGCCGATAACAGAATAAGTCCCGAAATAATTACGGGAATAATTTTTGCTTTCATATTCACACCTCATATTTACGAAACAGTACTGCCGTCATCAAGAGTTATAACGCAGTCGGGCAGAGCCTTCTTTATTTCTTTCAGTTCGCCTGAGGACAGATCGCAGAAATACAGCTTCAGATCTTCAAGTCCCGTCAGAGTTTTCAGGGACTCGTAATTATCTATCTCGGAACAGTTGAAATCAAGATATTTAAGCTGCGTCATACCCTCAATATCCTTTGCGTCAAATTCGGGAGTTTCACAGTTATATATCATCAGGCTTTCAAGGGAGCCGCATTTTTTCAGCCCCGAAAGGTCACTGTAGCTGCATAGCATTATATTCAGGGAGGTAAGCTTTTTCAGGTTATCAATGCCGCGGGTGTTTATTCTCTCACCCATTATCCACAGGTGCTCCAGATTATCCATCTGAAATATCCTGCTCATATCAGCTCCGTCTGTAATATCTGAAATATAGAGAAGCTTCACATTTTTCAGATGCTGCAGCGAAGGACCGAAGGAACTGTTAACATACATCAGGGACAATTCTTCAAGACCTGTCATTTCCGAAAGGAAGGAGAGATCATCCTTATCCATACTGTGCAGCATAAGCCTTTTAACGGACTTCATTTCCGAGATCATATCAAGGTTTTGGGTTTTGGGTGCTATTATTTCCATATCTTCAACATTTGCGAGCTTTGCAAGCGGAGCAAGGTCGATAGTATATGAGTAATCAACGGAAATCTCAAGCTTTTTAAGTCCGCTCATATTCTCTATTCCTGCAAGAACGGGTTCTGTATCGCTGTACCTTTCGATAGTCAGCCGGGAAACATTTTTCAGCTTATATATGCTTTCAAGCACGCCCTCCGAGGGGGTACATTCTATGCATATGTCCTTAACATCCAGTTTTTCCAGAACATCTGCAGGACAGGACAGACTGTTTATTACAAGCTTGTCTGTCTTTAATCCCGAAAGCATAGAAATATCGTCGCAGTCCGTAACATCTATCTGCAGCTCCTTCAATCCATCAAGCTTTGAAAATGCGGACATATCGCTAATCTCAATAAATGCGGAAACATAAAGCTTTTCAAGTCCCGTCAGCTTTTCTGCAAGTGCTGCTGTGTCAAGTACGATATTTCCCTCTCCGTACTCCGAGCCATAATCATAGATGACTGCATCATACTCTTCATTTGCACCATTATCAATAAATGATGCTCTTGTTTCATCATAGGCACTTATGTAAAGGCTTTTTGTGTCGGAGGCAACGGGCGTTCCGCCGATAATGACTATATCCTTTCCGCTTAAGGAAATATATTCGTTTGAGACAATATCAAATTGTTCATTTTCCGAATATCCGTATGCGCTGATGTTCATAATGTCGCCATCAACATAATAATAGATGACTGCATTCTTATTCACGTCATCATTTTGAAATAAAGCAATGCTTTCTGTTTTTTTCAGCACATACTCAAAGGCTGTTTTTGCAGCTGAATCATAGTAGATATTTTCACCATCAAAGCTTCCTGAAATGCTGAATATACAGCTGTACTCGTTCTGTGGTGTCATGTCGTCTTCGTATATACCAAAGCTTTCCATTATCTGCTTTTTATAATCTTCATAGCTGCTTACATCGCTGTATTCGGAATCCTTGAAATTTTCATTGTAAAACTCCTCCGACAGCATTTCGTTTATATACTCTGCCATACTGATGGTACAGTATTCTTCCTCGGTCAGCTTTTTATATGTTCCGTCCCTGCAAAGAGCAATGATGTATGAATCTGTATTATCGTTAAAAATATCATCGGACACAGCATTCTCTGAATCTGCAGACAATTCAGGATTATCCACAGCTGTTTCAGAGCTTATTTCGGATACTGAGCTTTCATCGGGTGTAAATTCCAATGCCGTGCTTTCGGAAGCTGATCCGTCCGTTGCTTCGCTTACGGATGTATCAGATACAGGCTTTTCAGCGGTTCCCTCATTTTCTCCGCAGCCGGCAAAGAGAATTGCTGCAGCTAAAGCGGGGATAACAGTCTTTCTGAAGCTTTTCATTTTATCTCGATCTCCTTTTCAAATGAATCATTTTCGCCGTCATATCCTGTGCAGATGTAAATGTACTCCCTGCCGTTATAATTACAGCTGCTGCAGAAACGGCGACCGCAAAAATGCTGTTTACAGGCATCGACGCAATAAAATGCATACGCTCCCTGAGAACATTCCTGCCCGACGCCATAGATGTTGATGCTACACCAAAGCTCTCCGACCTTTTCAAAGGAATAAGGTCAATAATCGCTTTTCCGTATTTGAAACGGCGTTCCGCTCCCAGCATTTTGATAGCAGCTTAATCGCAGGCACATTCGCAGTCACGTTTTGACAAAACCGCTGCCGCCCAAACAAACGGATCAAACCAATATACAGACAGCAGAACATATCTGAGCACCGTCCATATCAGATCGCCGTGATGATAGTGGCTAAGCTTATGAGCTATAATATCTTCTACAGCTTCATCATCCTCCGCCGTCTTTTCGGGAATATATATTGCCGGAAGGAACAGTCCGAAAATACATGGAGAAACAAGCTCGGAAGTGGTATATACAGGCAGCGGTGCTTCATGCACAAATTCTTTTCTGCTTCTTCTTAAGGAAGATGAATAGAGGATATTTACAGCACAAAACCACAAAAGCATTACTGCTGTAACAATTTTCCAGATCAGATCAAGGGTACCGGTTATTGTAAATTTTTCGGTATCTTCTATCCCGGACGCAGGAATATCTTTTTCCGAAGTTTTATCTATGACGGCTTCGGGAATATACGGCTCGGATTCACTCGGCACCGCAGCTGCGGGAGCATCACCTTCGCTGACGATGACCCCGGGGATAATATCTTCTGCCACATTCATCCCACTGACAGAGCTGGAAACAAGCTCAAAGGGCAGCATGAGCCTTAATGAAGCTATCAGCCAGAGAGAATAACGTACAGAGCTTTTTATCCTTCCCTTAAAAGGATTATTATGGTAATGAGGACAGAGGAGGAAATAACTGCTTCAATCATCCTTTTCACTCTCCGCCTTTTTCAGAATATCGTAAAGCTCGTCAATATCTTCTTTTGTCAGAGCGTTCTGATTTATCATGGAATTTACCATCATTCCGATACTTCCCCGATATATTCTTTGCAGAAAGGACTGTGTTTCGGAAACAGCAATATCTTCCCGCTTAATAAGCGAATAATAATGCTTTGCATTACCTATATGTTTAAAGCTTACTGCCTTCTTATCCTCCATGCGTTTCAGAAAGGTTATGACCGTATTCTTTGTCCAGCCTGTCTCATTACTGAGTGCAGCGGTTATTTGCATAATGGTCATTGGTTCATTTTCCCACAGCAGAGATATGATCTTCCATTCAGATGTGGAAAGTCTGACTTTATCTTCCATATTGACCTCCAAACAGGTTTACAAATGTTTACCTATATAATAGCATACAGGTAGTCACTTGTCAACCCTTTTGCAATAATAACGTTTTTGGGATATCATACTAATAACCATTTAACCTATGGATAAAATACGGCGGCTATAATGCGTCCTCTCTGCGTCAAACTTCCTTGATAACTTTAATTAACTGTGCTATACAGTATATACCGAATATTCACAGTTATAACATCGGTATATCCCACCTGCTTTATTCACAGCTTAAACAACAATATCGGTGCAGCCGTGCTTTTGTCAATGTTTGCGAATGAAGATGTTATAGCCGAGCAGACATCGGATATAAAATACAATATTGAGATCTATCCTCCTTTGTTTGTAGGTCTTGCTGTTATGTTCGTTGTTTCAATGGTTTTATTCTGCCGTAAGGAAAAAACAGAGCAGTGATACTGTGTGCCCGGATAAAGACGAATGGGAAATAATTTCTATATTATGCCTAAAAACTCATGATCGCTCCTGCGTTCTTTTGTTCTATTTGCCATGAGATATTTCTTTTTATAAATAAGCCGTACTGTGTTTGTGTGATCGATGCAATTATTCTTGTGAGATCACAGGGGAATTTGTTGAACATCAACAATTTTCTGCCGGTCATGCCTGCAGATGGATTCGTTTGACAACATAGGGAATTTCAAATACAATAAAGTATATAAAGTACTTTATACTAATAACCATTTAACCTATGGATAAAATACGGCGGCTATAATGCG
>JBJERX010000033.1:0-4399 GCA_051882495.1 Huintestinicola sp.
ATATTTCAACGAAAACAGGAAGAATAAAATCACCGTGGGTGATGTTTATATCGTATGGTGCTGCAAGACCTTACAGAATTACAAGGCACTTGTAAGCACCAATGTCGCAGGCGATACCACATACTTTGAATTTACATACAACGGCGATAAGCAGCAGTTGTATATGGATGCATATGTTAAGGAGAAAAACGCATGCATTGAGTAATATTATGCCAACAGCCCCGCAAGCTGTTGCTATTCTGTTGGCAAGTTTAGTTGATATATCAGTTGATGTATCAATTGATGCAACAATCAGCATTTTACCCGCAAAATATTAGCAGTACACTATCAATCTTTTCAATATTATATTGTTTTCAAGCGTTCCGCTCCTTCGGGGGCAGGGACGCTTTTTTATGCCCCGAAAACGGAAAGACCGCAAAAGGGCTCCAATACCAAAAAACAAAACGGAAAGGAAGTATTTTTTATGACAATGAAGGAAATCAATGAAAAGCGCGGTCAGATCAGACAGGCTATGCAGGCTGTTGTTACAGCTGCAAGGAACGAAAACAGGGCTGTTACCGAAGAGGAAGAGGCTATGTTCGCAGACTATGACAATCAGCTTGCCGACCTTGACAGGACAGAGAAGCTTGAAAAGAGAGCGGCACAGCTTGCTATGGCAGATTCCGAGGAAGCTCCCGCCGACGAGGAGAGAGCAGCTGCTGACGATCATGGTCACTCTGCTGTGAATGCTTACATCAGAGGACAGGAGGTAAGAAGTGCGGATTCCGGCATGAGTACAACCGAAAACGGCGTTATGAACACGGAATATTCAAGCGACATTATTCACAAGGTAGTCGAGCTTTCCGGCATTATGCAGAGGATCTCTGTTGTCAACTCCAAGGGCAAGTACAAGCAGATCGTAGCTGTTGACAGCGACAAGATCACTGCGGGCTGGACTGATGAGCTTGCTGAGGTAACGGCATCCGAAGCTAAGTTTGACACTATCGAGATAGGTCACTACAAGCTGGGTTCCCTCTACAAGTTCTCACTTGAGCTGCTTAATCAGAATGAGTTCGATATTGCATCCGAAGCCAATGCTCAGATGGTTCAGGATTTCGCTCTCAAGGCGGAAACGGCTATCATCAAGGGCACGGGCAGCAAGCAGCCTACAGGTCTTGTCACTGCGGGCACACCCTACACTGTGGCAGGTGCCGATACTATCACAGCCGATGAGATCATCGAGATCTTCCACGCACTCAAAGCACCTTACCACATGAACGCCGCATGGATCATGAACAATGACACACTCTGTGCTGTCAGAAAGCTTAAGGACGGAGACAAATACATCTTCCATCAGTCCGAGTTCACATCGGACGGCTTTGTAGGCTCTATCCTCGGCAAGCCTGTTCTTGTTTCGGAGGCTGTTGATTCCATGGGAAGCGGCAACAAGTTTATGCTCTTCGGCGATTTTGCAAGAGCTTACAAGGCAAATCTCAATCCCGATATCAGCATTGAAGTGCTCCGTGAGAAGTACATCACTCAGGGTGCTGTCGGTGTTATCGGCTTCATGTGGCTTGACGGAAAGCCTGTCAACTCCGAGGCATACGTAACCGTATCAAGCGGTACATAATTATGCTGGTCAGGGCATTAAGGAGCTTTGCCGGCAGAGTGACTATGACGATGGGTGAAGTACGGGATGTGGAGGATACAGCGGCTGCTTCACTCATTCGCTGCGGTCACGCAGCAGCTGCCGGACAGGCTAAGGAGGACAACACAGATGAAGCTAAGCGAAATAAGCCTGCCGCTGGTAAAGGCAAGGCTAAGGGTAGATCATGACTATGATGACGAGGATATCCTTGATATCATGGAATCGGCACGGGATTACATTTCACGGTTCACGGGTCTGACCTCCGAGGAGCTTGACGGTATCCCTGCTGTCAATCACGCTTTCTTCTGCTTATGCGGCGATATGTACGACAACAGGGGCACTGTCACTCAAAACGACAAGGTCAATCCCACGGTTGAGCAGATACTTAAGGGAATTGAAGTGATATATGTATGACACAGCCGGGCGTTTACAGGTCAAGGGTGACCTTTCAGCGGGCGGACAGCTCAGGTGAATGGAAGGACTATATCACCGTAAGCTGCTACATCAACGGAATGTCCGGGGATGAATTTTACATTGCTAATGCGGGATATGAGGCAAGTCTTGCCGTTAACATATTCTGCAGATATCAGCCTGCACTTATGCGGATAACTCCCATGCAGTACAGGGCTGTTTCGGCGGGCATTATATACGAGCTTACGGCTCCTGCCGATGATATAGGGTACAGTCACAAGGAAATAAAGTTCCGTGCCAACAGGGTTTACACGGACACAGAGGGAGGCGGCGGCTTATGATGAACTGCGATTCTATTCTTGAAGTTCTTGGGGAAATGGGTGTACATCCGGAATGGCATTCGTTCAGGACAGTCCCCTCTTCTCATTTTTTTGCAACGTGGAACATTCCGAGCTGCAGATTTGACGGTGCGGATGATCTTGCATTTCAGAAGCATTACCCTATGAACGTGACATTTTTTTACAGAGAGATCAAAACTCCCGAGGACTTCAAAAGAGAATCCGAATTTGAAAGTGCTGTGCGTGAGATGGGTGAATGGTCGGCTGTTTATGATTATGACAGCGAACATAATCTGTTCTACACTCAGTACACATTCAGCATTACAGAAGATATTTAATATTCAAGGAGGTATTTTTATGTCAACAACAATTACAGACAAGACCGCATACGGCTCGGGCAAGGTATACACTCCCGAGTATGAGGCGGACAGTTTTCCTATGTTCAAGGATGCTAAAGAGCCCACAGAGGAAGAGATCACTGCACTTATGAACTACATCAAGCCTCTTATGGTGACCGATAATCAGATCGGATATCTCAAGGGCGGCTATCAGTTCAATATTGCTACCGAGAAGCTTACCGATCAGTCCGATCTTGGTGAGATGAAGGTCGACCTTATCACAAAGGAGACGGGCACCGTTACATTCGGTCTGTTCAACTCCAACACACAGACTATCGGCCGTATTTATCCTACAGCAAAATACAAGGCTGTGGGCGGCTACGGTGTGACCACTGTAGGCGGTCTGGGTGACATGGACGCAAGCGAGAAGCTTGTTATCTTCCACCGTATTGACAACAAGAAGGGCGATACTATCTGCGTATGCCGGGGCAAGAACACAAGCGGATTTGACAGAGCATTCAAGAATGATGCAGTAACGCCTTTTGCCGTGAACTTTGAATGTCAGCCTCTCGATGAAAAGGGCAATATCTACATCGAGATAGACTGTCCCGCTGCATAATGTTCAGCGTAACATCAATGAGCAAGCCTGAGTTTCTGCTGCCCTGTCCTCCTCTCGGGATGGTCAGGGCAGCAGTATGCTCAAAGGGGACGTATGACATTATTCGTGTTATATGCGAAGGCTGCGGCAGTCCTGTGCAGATAAAGCGGGCAATTGAGGAGATAAGCGATATCGATGCGGCTCTTCTTGGTATTGCTGCGGGGACGGCATTTCTGAGGGCATACCGCGATACCCTGGAAAGCTACTGCGACAGGAACAAGGATTTTTATGCATTCCCCGAAAGGCTTGATTTTGAAGCAATGAATGCGGAAAAGAGCAAGCTTCCGATCATGACATGGGCGGAGAATCTTGTTCATCTGCACACGGGGCTTAATTTCCGTGAAATTGCGGAGCTTGACATTCTGGATTACAGGCTGCTTTTTGCGGATGCTGTAAAGCTCACGATCCTGTCAAGGGCTGACGGCGAGGGAAAGAAGCATCTTAATGAATGCTACGATTACATGCATTCGGAAGACTAATATTTCGCCATTTTGCTGATTCAGATGCATAACGGAAGGGGGGCGGGAATGACGGATATAACAAAAACAAGGGCTTACAGATATGCTCTTGAATGTGCCGATGAGAGCAACGTGAAGGTCGGCAAGTATGTACGCAAACAGTGTGTGCAGTGGCTTGAAATTGCTGACGGGAAGAACCCCGATGCATATATAAACATGAAGCAGTACAAGCTTGTGACGGACATACTTAAGATAATGATGCATCCCGATCTTGGCTGCAGCATGTTCAAGGGGCTTGAAGATTATGCTATGCTGTTTGTGATCGCAGTGCTATGTACTTACAGGAGGGATGGCGGGCGGCTTTATACTACAGGCGTTCTTGAAATTGCCCGAAAGAACTTCAAGACCTTTGTTTCTGCCGTTATATTCATCATTCTTATGGCCACGGAAAGGAGATTTTCACGGCTTTTTTCCGTGGCTCCCGATTTCAAGCTTTCCAATGAGCTGCGGCTTGCCGTACGCAAGATAATAAAGGTCTCTCCCCTGCTGGAGAAGCATTTCAAGATCAA
>JBJERX010000034.1:0-18387 GCA_051882495.1 Huintestinicola sp.
ATTGTTTTGCTCTTTAATCTGCGGTTCTTATTTGTTCCGGGATTATTATAGTAAGTGTGTTTGCAGCCCGGACAGTTAAGTTCGGCAAACGCCTGAACTCTCTGTCAAATATCAGGTAAATAGGGTGCGTTGAGCGGTAGTGTCAACACACGCTAAATATGAATATATTATTCTTGCCAAAAACTCAGTAGTCGGTTAATAATCAAAAAACAAAAGGGTCTGCGTAAGAACTAACTCCGCAGACCCTTTTGCTATGCTTTTTCCACTGGTCGAGGTGACGGGATTCGAACCCACGGCCTCTTCGTCCCGAACGAAGCGCTCTACCAAACTGAGCCACACCTCGAAATACTATAATATTATATCACATCCGCTCCGAAAAGGCAATACCTTTTCAGAAAAAAATTGAATTTCAGCAAAAAAGTCCTCCTGCCGATACATCTTTGTTTTGTCACATCCGTATTCAGAGCTATGATAACAGTTATTACTTGACAATATCGGGAAAGCTGTTATAATAGTATGTGATAGTATAAAATATGCATTGTATATCGACATACGAAAGGATCATTTTCATGAATATAATCATCGTTGGATGCGGAAAGGTCGGACAGACCCTTGCAGTCCAGCTAATTAACGAGGGACATAACATCACCGTTATCGACCAGACATCTGCTAAGGTCAATGCCGTTGCAGGGCGTTATGATATCATGGGTGTGGTGGGAAACGGTGCTACGCATATGGTACAGCAGGAAGCAGGCATCAAAAAGGCTGATCTCCTTATTGCAGTGACCGGCTCGGATGAGCTTAATCTCCTTTGCTGCCTGATCGCAAAAAAAGCCGGCAACTGCCAGACTATAGCCCGTGTGCGAAGCCCTCAGTACAGCAGTGAAGCTCCTTATCTAAAGGACGAGCTTGGTCTTGCTATGGTAATTAACCCCGAATATGCAGCCGCTTCGGAGATCGCACGTGTGCTGCGTTTTCCGTCGGCTATTAAAATAGACACCTTTGCCAAGGGACGTGTTGAGCTTCTGAAATTCAGACTTCCCGAGGGCAGCCCCCTTGAGGGACTTGCTGTCAAGGATGTTATTCCCAAGCTCAAATGCGATGTTCTTTTCTGCACTATCGAAAGAGGAGACGATGCATTTATTGCAAAGGGTGATTTCGTGTTTGAGAAGGGTGATGTTATTTCCATAATCGCATCACCGAGAAATGCAAATGATTTCTTCCGCAAGATAAGATACAAAATGCAGTCCGTAAAGGATGTAATGATAGTAGGCGGCGGAGAGATAACCCATTATCTCATTGACATCCTCCAGCGGTCGGGTATCGCTGTAAAGGTCATCGAAAAGGACAGAAAGATCTGCGATGAGCTTTGCTCCAAGTGGACGGATATCACCGTCATTAACGGCGACGCAGTTGACCAGGAGGTACTCCTTGAGGAAGGACTTGCAAATACAGGTGCATTTGTCGCTCTTACCAATCTGGACGAGGAAAATATCCTCCTCTCACTTTTTGCGAAGAGTACAGGCAAGGGCAAGTTGGTCACAAAGATAAATCGTCTGGATTTCGATGATGTTATCAAGCATCTTGACCTTGACTCCACCATCTACCCCAAGCATATCACCTCGGATATGATCGTCCGCTACGTAAGAGCCATGAAAAACACCATCGGCAGCAATGTGGAGACCTTATATAATGTTATCAAGGGCAAGGTCGAAGCATCCGAGTTCAATGTCAAGGAAAACTCCCCCATCGCAGGCATACCTCTTGCAGAGCTTGAATTCAAGGATAATGTTCTTATCGCAGCCATACTCCGTGACAGAAAGGTCATTATCCCACGTGGTCAGGATGTTATCCAACCCGGTGATTCTGTTGTCATCGTATCAAATCTTATCGCCCTCCATGATATTTCGGATGTGCTGAAGTGATACCCCGGAGGTTTGAAGATGAACTATAAAATGATAAGAAACATCCTGGGATGGATACTTGTCTTTGAAGCAATATTCATGCTGGTGCCCATACTGACTGCTGTTATCTATGGAGAAAGGGCGGTTTTTTCCTTTCTCATTTCTGCGGCAATTTCCCTTGCAGCAGGCGGACTGCTGGTAAGAAAGCGTCCGAAAAATACTGCACTGTATTCCCGTGAAGGCTTTGTTATCGTATCTCTCAGCTGGATCGTACTCAGTTTGTCAGGCTCCCTTCCCTTCTATATCTCGGGTGCTATACCCTCCTATATTGACGCACTTTTTGAAACAGTTTCGGGCTTTACAACAACAGGTGCAAGCATTCTGCCGGAGGTCGAATCCCTGCCCCGATCAATTCTGCTGTGGCGGAGCTTTACTCATTGGGTAGGCGGAATGGGTGTGCTTGTATTCGTAATGGCATTCATTCCCCTCAGCGGAGGACAGAATATCAATCTGATGAAAGCCGAGAGTACGGGACCATCGGTAAGCAAGCTGGTGCCAAAGGTAAAGACTACGGCACTTATTCTGTATTCCATCTATCTTGTGATGACCTTTCTTGAATTTATCCTGCTTCTATGCGGAGGAATGACCGTTTTTGAAGCTCTGAATACCTCCTTCGCAACAGCGGGAACAGGAGGCTTCGGCATCCGCAATGACAGCTTAGGCAGCTTTTCAAGCTATCTCCAGATAGTTGTTACAGTATTCATGCTGCTTTTCTCAGTAAATTTCAGCTGCTACTATCTTGCACTGACAGGCAAATTCAGAGAAGCCTTCAACTCTGAGCTTCGGCTGTTCTTTATAGTAGTGTTATCGGCAATAGTGCTGATAACCATAAATGTTCATCACATGTTCGATACAACGGAGGACGCTGTAAAGCATGTATCCTTTACGGTCGCATCCATCATCTCCACCACCGGCTTCGGTACGGTCGATTTCGATAAATGGCCTGAGCTGTCACGGACGCTGCTTGTTCTGCTGATGTTCATAGGCGGATGTGCGGGAAGCACGGGAGGAGGAATAAAGGTATCACGAATACTTATCCTTTTCAAGGGAATGGCAAAGGAGCTTGAGGTAATGGTACACCCCAAGCAGCTGAAAAAGATCAGTATAGATTCCAAGCCTGTGGAGCATGAGGTCGTACGTTCGGTAAATATGTATATGGTATGCTACGTGCTCATATTCGTTGTGTCAATGATAGCGATCTCCTTCGGCAATCACGACCTGATAACCAACTTCACCGCTGTAGCGGCAACGCTGAACAATATCGGTCCCGGGCTTGAGCTTGTAGGACCCACACAGAATTTCAGCTTCTTCTCGGTACCCTCCAAGCTTATCCTCATATTTGACATGCTGGCGGGCAGACTGGAGCTGTTCCCAATGCTGCTGCTTTTTGCACCCCGCACCTGGAAGAAATGATAAAAAAATTCTCCGATTTTTTGAAAATCAGCATAAAGCACCATTGCCAAAATCCCCGCAAATGGCTTACCTGTGTCATTTACGGGGATTTTTATTTTTTTTGTTTTTTTTTTGAAAAAAAGCTAAAGTTTAAAACTCCCTGTCCGATATATATAACAGAAGCGAGGGAAAAGGTGAACGACGCCTTGTACCTGATGGGCACGGAAGCCCTGACGAACGCTCGTCCGATCAACCGATCTGAATTGCGCAATAGGTGAGGGGAATCGGAAAATCATTATTAATACATGGAGGTATTTTTTATGGTAGTACAGCACAATATGACAGCGATGAACGCTAACAGATACTATGGTATCAACAACTCCGGTCTTTCCAAGTCTCTCGAAAAGCTTTCTTCCGGTTACGCAATCAACCGTGCAGGCGATAACGCTGCAGGCCTCGCAGTTTCCGAAAAGATGAGATCTCAGATCAACGGCCTCACACAGGGCGTTAAGAATGCTGAAGACGGCATTTCCATGATCCAGACTTTTGAAGGTGCTCTCACAGAGACAGACTCCATTCTCCAGAGAATGAAGACTCTTGCTACACAGTCTGCTAACGGCACATATCAGGATGACGTTGACCGTGACGCTATCGAGCTCGAGTTCAAGCAGCTCAACGACGAACTCGATCAGATCGCTGACACAGACTTCAACGGCGTTACAGCTCTTAACGGTGGTAAGATGGCTGACGGAACAACTGCTTCCGGCTATGTAGCTACAACATCTACACTTATCACAGCTTCCGGTGCTTATTCCGATACTGGTAGCAATGTACATGCCGGTGCATCTCAGAGCGTAAACTACGCTACACCCGATAACCCCGCAACAGGTACAGTTACAGTTTCTTACTCTAACGCTTACGGTGAGGCAACACACAACCTTACATACACAAGCACAATCACACTTCAGGTTGGTGCAAGATCTAAGGATGCTGTTACATTCACATTCGATTACGAGTCTAACGGTATCGGTAACCTCACAGCTGATATGGACTGCTCTTCCCGCGGTCTCGCTACTAAGGAGCTGAGCCTTTCCACACAGGCTTCTGCTAACAAGGCTATCGACCAGATCGGTAACGCTATCAACAAGGTTTCCATGGTTCGTGCTACATTCGGTGCTATCCAGAACAGACTGGAACACAAGATCGATAACATGAACGTTACTAAGGAGAACCTCACATCTGCTGAGTCTCGTATCCGTGATACTGATATGGCTACAGAGATGACAAACTTCACAAAGAATCAGATTCTCTCCCAGGCTTCTCAGGCTATGCTTGCTCAGGCAAACCAGCTGCCTCAGGGCGTTCTCCAGCTCCTCGGCTAATTGTATTAACCGATTCGCTGCTTGAATCTGCTTAATAAGTGAGTTTCGGCTGCCGTCCCCAATTGAGGGCGGCAGCCTTTTTCATAAGCTTCTGATGGTTCTTTTAGATTCCGAATGCTTCGGTGTATAAAAGAATTATCAGATCATCACAAAGGAGTGC
Organism: Huintestinicola sp.; assembly: GCA_051882495.1. Lineage (GTDB taxonomy): Bacteria > Bacillota > Clostridia > Oscillospirales > Ruminococcaceae > Huintestinicola. The sequence continues at coordinate 4,899 of JBJERX010000034.1, forward strand.
GTACTATGAAATTATCAATAGGAATGATCGTCAAAAATGAAGAAAAGTATCTTGACCGATGCCTTTCGGCAATGAAGCCTATTCTTGACAGCGTTGACAGTGAGCTTATTATTGCAGATACAGGCTCCACCGACAGAACTGTTGAGATCGCAAAGAAATATACGGATAATGTATTCTATTTTGAATGGATAAACGACTTTGCGGCAGCCCGAAACTCTACTCTCAAAAGGGCAAAGGGCGAGTGGTTCATGTATGTTGATGCCGATGAGATATTCAGCAGCTGCGATGAGCTTATCAGCTTCTTTAATTCGGGTGAATACAAGAAATACAATACAGCCACATTTATCCAGCGAAACTATACTTCAAAGGAAATGAGAGCCGGCTCCTTCGGTGACTTTAATGCTCCCAGACTTGCAAAGCTCACTCCCGATATTGAATTTGAGCTTCCTATCCATGAGGGATTCAATTATTTCAGAGGTCCTGTGAAGATAATCAATGCAGTGGCAGATCATTTTGGCTACATTCATGATGATGATGAAAACACTGCAAAAAAGAAGTGCGAAAGAAATGCCCCCCTGCTTTTGAAAAGACTTGAAAACGAGAAGGATCCCAAGTCACTGCTCTATATGCAGCTTTTTGAAGCCTTCTTTGAAACTGATGAAAAAAGGGCAATGGAGTTTCTCGACATAGGTATTGAGCTAAGTATCAAGGAACGCTCCTGCATGGTCCCTGCCTTCTACAAGAAGAAAGCGGTTTATGAATACAACAGGAGAAATTACGCAGAAGCAATCAGATATCTGGATGAATACCTGTACATGGAGGATAAAAACGTTAAGCCCAATCTTACAGGCTCTGACGGTGAGTTTACCTCCTTCAAGGCTCATATCCTTGACTGTATGGGAAGATATGCGGATGCTGTAACAGAGTATGTGAAGTTCTTCAAGCTGTTCAAGGATTACTGCAGCGGCAAGCTGGACACAAACGATCTGATGATGTATGAGCTGCATTATCTTGCAAAGGATAAGCTCTGGCTCAATCACCGTGAATTTCTTTACTGCTGCGTCAAGGCGAAAAAGTACAACACTGCTTTGCAGTATCTGAAGCTGCTCCCCATTGACAAATGCCCCGACAATGCAGCATATATCAACGAGCGTATCAGAAACGAAGTATATATTGCGGAAAATACAAGCTTCAAGAATCTGAAAGCACTTCACAGTCAGCTGCCCGAAAAGCACAGGGATTATTTTTACAGATTTATCCGTGCAAGGATATTCAGCAATGAGAATAAGGATGTTTATATCAAGAGCCTTCTTGATATAAACAGCAGCGACAGCTTCCGTGAGATAATCGAGATCATAAAGAATTATATCGGCGGAAATGATATCTCTGCCGAAGCTGTAAGAAGCTTCGCCGACAGGTATGGTACGGCAAATTATCCCGAGCTGCTTTATATCCTTATGGCTCAGAAAAAAGATATTGCTCCTCTTGCGGGATGCAGCGATTTTGACCCGGCAAAGATGAGCTTCAGCTGCGGAGGAGATTACGAGGGATTCTATAATACTGTATCGAATTATGATGTATCGGTATGCTCACCCGAATGCCTTGAGGCTCTTGCTGAAATAGTTAAGACTGCTATTGTATGTGTTTGCCGTGAAAAGGAAAGTGCAGCCGAGCTCCTTGTGACCTATGCGGCTGTCGCACAGGCAGCTCAGCCCGATTTAACGGATGAGACTGTATCAAAGGCTATGAAGGGTGCTGCCGCTGCATATGACATCGTAACTGCATACCGCAGCAAGGCTTACAAGGAATGTATCGGTCATATGAGAGAGCTGCTCCGTATCTTCCCCGAGTTCAAGCCTGTTATAAGCGAATATCAGGATCTTATCAAGGACGCTCTCGGCATGAGAGACAAGGCACAGCAGGAGCTTGCTTCAATGGCTGCAATTGTAAAGCGTAATGTCCGTATCATGATAAAGGACGGAAACATCAGCGGTGCAATGAATACTCTGCAGCAGCTCAGCCAGCTCTGCCCCAATGACCCGGACATTGCCGAGTTCATGGAGTCCATCGAAGAAAAAGCCCCCAAACTCCGCTAAACAGGGTGTCCCTGCACCCGGACGGCAGGCTGAGCCTGCACCCAGACGTTATGTACTTTAGTTAGATACTAAAAATAGTGGCTCGGTAACGGAACATTAAAGTAACTTGTAAATCGGAATTTGGCAGGCTGAGCCTGCATGCCGGAGGAGGATATTATGAGATTAGACGGTTTTGGATTATTTGTTGAAGATATGGCAAAGATGATTCGTTTTTACAGAGATGTTCTTGGTTTTGAGATAAAGGAGTCGGAGGACACATCAAATGTATATCTTGTGAAGGACGGCACTTTGTTTCTGCTATATGGCAGAAAGGACTTTGAGAAGATGACTGACCGCAGATATGACTACATCAAGGGCTTTAACGGACATTCTGAAATAGCACTTTATGTTGATACCTTTGATGAGGTCGATGCTTCGTTCAGAAAAGCTGTGGAGAATGGTGCTTCTCCTATACTGGAGCCGGAGCTTGAACCATGGGGACAGAGGACCTGTTATATTGCCGATCCCGAAGGTAATCTGATCGAGATAGGTTCATGGAATAAGCCTTACGAGGAAAAGGATATATAATAACCATTTAACCTATGGATAAATGGTTATCAGTATAAAGTCAGTCATTTATGCCGTTACCAAACCACAAGAAACGAAAAATACACTTTTGATATGTTTGTCAAAAGTGTATTTTTATTGTTATGAGAACTATATTTTGGGGCTGTGTCACAACATATGGTTGATTTTAGAAAGTTGTTCTGCTATAATGATTTATAATACTAATGCCAAATCGTTCTATAGACAAATAGGAATTTGACTATTCTTCAGTAAGTTCTTCAATATCTTCTTCCGGATCTTTTTTCGTAATATCCTCATATGCTTCTTCTATTCCGTTTTTAACAGCCCACTTAATTACAAAATATAATGCAATTAAAACAAAAATTGCCGTTCCAAAACTGATTCCAAGTTCTTCCCAAATCATTTTTTATCCTCACTTATTTAAGCAGCATAGCAAATGAAATTGAGATAATAAGTGTTAAAATACCCGAACCCAATGCAAGTAAAAGCTTTTGATAGGGTCTTTTACCTTCTTCCCTGGCTTTGGCAATATCATCAAGCCTCATACCCTCAGAAAACGCAACTATCTCCCTATAGGTCTGAATATCAAACTGTTTTTTCATCTTTTCCAGCCTGAATGCCACATAAAGCGTAATACCCATTAACACAAGCCAGATGCCAATACCCACTAATCTAAAAAAATGGAACATCGGTATTGGTGAAAGCATTGCCAAAAAAAACAAGACTGCGTAGATATGACTTAAGCTTTCAAATTCTTTTCTGTCTTCAGCTCTTATCTGTTCTTTCATGATTTCAATATCTCCTTTGATCAAATTATCGATGGAGACATTAAATACTTCGCTCAAAAGAACAAGACTATTTACATCGGGATAGCTTTTATCATTCTCCCAGTTAGAAATTGTTTGCCTTGATACATATATTTTTTCTGCCAGCTCTTCCTGTGATAGTGATAATTCATTGCGATGTTTTTTTATCTGACTTCCAAGCTCCATATTATCTGCCTCCTTCTTTTTTTATTTTAATCAAAGCAGAGTTTTTTGTCTATCAAAATCTTTTGACAACTGTAAGTTTTATTCATTTTTTCGATGTCAAAGGTCTTTTACATGGCTTAAAAACGCTTATTTTACAAGAAAATATCATTCCTCCAAATTTCGATTTATCGGGGAGTTTTTAATGCTTCTTAATAAAATCACAATATATCAACCATTTGTTGTGACAGAGTCTATTTTTTCAATCAGACAAACACTGTGAGCTGCAATGCCATCTCCGGAGCCTGTGAAGCCAAGCTTCTCTTCGGTGGTGGCTTTTACGCTTACAAAGCTTACCTCCAGACCGCAGGCATCCGCAATTTTTTCACGCATTGCCGGGATGTAGGGTGAAAGCTTCGGACGCTGGCAAAGTATGGTGCTGTCAATGTTTATGGGGGCATATCCCTCATCACGGAGTAGCTTTACCACACTGCGGAGCATCTCAATGCTGTCCGCTCCCTCCCATTCGGGGGACGTATCGGGGAAATGCTGACCTATATCGCCCAGGGCAGCCGCACCAAGCAGACTATCCGATATTGCGTGTGCAAGCACATCCGCATCGGAATGTCCCAGCAGTCCCTTCTCAAAGGGTATCTCCGCTCCGCCTATAATAAGCTTTCTGCCCTCAGCAAGACGATGAACATCATATCCGTGACCTATCCGTATCATTGATGGACCTCCATATTTATCAGTGCCGCAGCGATCGCCATATCCTCGGGGGTGGTTATCTTAATGTTAGCGTAATCCGACGGGGTCATGCATACCTTGACTCCCACTGCTTCGGCTAACTGGCAGTCGTCCGTGAAATCAAGCTCATGCTCCATAGCAAAATTTACGCCGTCATAGTAGTATTTCTTCCTGAATATCTGAGGCGTCTGGGTGATATAGAGCTTTCTTCGGTCGGGTGTGTCGGTAACTATGCCGTCCTCCACGGTCTTGATGGTATCCTTAACGGGAACACCCAGGGACGCACCTCCGAAAACGGCTGCATCCTTTATACAGCGTGATATGTTTTCTGACTTTGCAAGAGGTCTGGCTGCATCATGAACAGCTATGAATGATGTATCCTTGGACACGCATTTCAGTGCATTTATGACCGACTGCTGACGGGTATCCCCGCCCTCGGTGCAGCAGACAAATTTACTTATGCCGTATTTTTCTGCAATTGCCTCAATGGCAGCCTTGTCACCGCTTCGTGCAGATACGATTATCTCTCCCACCTCATCCATGCTCTGGAATGTGAGCATAGAATATGCAATGACAGGCTTTCCGCAAAGCTCGGCAAGTGGCTTGTTGATGCCTTTCATTCGTGTTGAGCTGCCTCCTGCGGCAATTATCACAGATACAGATAAGTTTTCCATGGGGTCTTTCCTTTCAAGGTTCTTATTTGTTCGGATCATCCTTTGGGATAACGTATATCTCCGGAGATATATTGGATCCGAAGAAGCTGTAATGCACAAAGAATTTATCCCTGTTCACCACAACCCCGTAATTATTCTCCAGATATTCCAGATTTTCGGGATATGCTCCCTCAATACTGTAGCACAGAGCCGCATTCCGTCGGATGCTTCTTTCGGTGTCTGCTGCAAGCTTCCGTCTGTCTGCTTCCTCGGACCCTGCAAGACCCCTGTATATCATAACAGCAGGCAGTGCAAAGGTGAGTACACCGCACAGAACGGATATAACCACAGTCCTTGACGGCAGCAAGCCCTTTTTGTTTATCCATATGTTCCTCATAAGCAGCACTCCTTATGAGATAGAGTTCATAATGTTCATAAGGGGCATCATAACTGTCAGAAGTATGACTCCTGCCATTACCGTAAGTGCTGCCGTGAGCAGCGGCTCGGTAATGGAAACGATGCTCTCCAGACGGGAATTGGCTTCGGAGCTGAGCCTTTCGGCGATCTTCTTCCATGTCATATCAAAGGAGCCTGATTTGTATGATACCCTGAGTGTTCTCGCATAGAACGAGGGAAGCACCCTGCATTTCTCGATAGCTTCGGAAAAAGGAACACTGTCCGAGATCATTCTCCTGCATTCATCAATCTGCTTTATAACAGATGGGTCACTGCAGGCACCCTGAGCAAATTCAAGGCTTGTTTCAATATCCGTTCCGCAGGAGGTCATCATGCTCATGACTTCGCAGAATCTTGCAAGAGATACAGCTCGTGAATATTTCCTTGTAAAGGGAAAAAATGCAAGGAATCTGCCCGCCGATCTATGGGTATCACGTCCCGAAACACCAGCCAGAAATACAACGGCAAAGACAAGTATCACTCCGCAGAATATGAGCATTCCGACACCTACAGCGGCAGAAAGGGAAATGCTCTCATTGATGCGGTCGGATATTGCCGCATCAAATTCGGAGAATATCGCTCCGAACATGGGAAGTATTTTGAAAATAAGTATAAGTGCCACCGCTGCCATAATTATCATCATAGTAAGGGGCTGGATAACAGCATTTCGTATGTTTTCATTAAGTTCGGACTCGTTTTCGTAGTGCTCTGAAAGTGCAAGCAGCGTTTCGTAAAGCTTACCCGAATCCTCTGCAGCCTTTATCATTGAAATACAGTATTCCGGAAAAACGCCTGTTTTTTCCAATGCACAGTGAAGGGGCATTCTTTCAGCCATATTTTCTGCAACGATTTCAATTATCTTCACCGATTCCTGTGAGCCGCTTTCCGCCAGTTCCTCGCCGAAAACCAGCATTCCATCATAAAGGGGTATGCCTGAATTGATTATTACGGCAAGCTGATAGCAGAAATATGCCGTCTCATCAGAGTTCAGGCTTTTTATCCGTTGATCCGCCATAATAATTCCTCCTTAAAATCAGTAATATAGCACAGCAGCATAGTTGCTGCCGTTTCCGATGAATTCGATGACCTGCTCCCTGGATGACGCACTTGCATAGAATGTGGTATCAACAAGATTATAGCCCTTCTGCCCCAGGAAAATATCCACCGTTATCCATCCTGTCTTTTCCGTATAGACCTCGTTCCATGCGTGGTATACATTTCCGCTGACATATCCCATGGCAAGCCGTGTGGGGATCCCCTGAGAGCGGCACATTGCCGCAAAGAGGGAGGCATAATCAAAGCATATTCCTTTGTTTGATGCAAGGGTACTGTCGGGATCGGGGATATATCCGCTTTTTACGGACGATGCAAGTGCCTTGTCATATTTCACGTTATCCGTGATATAGCCGAATATGGCGGCTATTTTCTCAATGGTATCCTTTTTGCCTGCACACAGCTCAGCAGCTTTGTAAACGCAGTCGCTTTCACGGTCGTACATAATAAACTGACTGGGCAGAGTGAAGGGTCTGAAGCTGTCCTTCAGGGAAACATCAAATTCTCCGCTGAATATTACCGCATAGGATTTGCCCGAGGTATTCTCATAGACCTGTATAGTATATGTTCCGTTACCCATCTGCAGCGGATATATGTTGCCGCTGCCGCCGATGGTATAGTCATAATCGTACTTCCCGTCACCGCAGGCGATGCGTACCTTGATTTTTTTCTCACCCATGTAATTCACGGAGATAACTCCGTCCGATGTATCTGAAATATCTATGGATACCATATCATTGCCGATAACATTCTTTCCGGTAAAGCAGCCTGTACGTATATCCGGAATAACCACTTCGGCTTTCGGTGCAGCGGTTTCCGTCTGAACAGAAAGTGTGGTCTGTGTGGTAAGTGCGGGAGAGAGGGTTATCTCGGTAAGGTCATCTTCGGAAAAGGATGCTTCCGATGATGACTGTGATTCGGTCCGGGAGCTGTCCGATTCACCTGCCGGGTCGGTAACAGAGCTTACTGATGCTCCGGATGTCTCATCCGTATCGGATGCTGTTTCTTCGCTGTCCTTTGTCTCCGTAACAGAAGCAGCAAGCTCACTGCGGACAGTTTCGGATAAAACTGCCCCGGTTACAGATAAGATAGTTTCGGAAACAGTTATTTCTTCCGAAGGGACAGTCTCACTGCTGACGGCGGCAGGGGTAGTTTCAATGGGAACAGGCTGGGACGAACCGCAGCCCGAAAGCATCAGTGCTGCAAGGAGTACCGAAAGCATTGCACTTCCTGTGTATCTCAATATCATCCTCCCCTTCCGATCGCAAAGCTATATATATTTATTGTAACATATTTCCCCTGTAATGTCAAATACATTAGGGTAAACACAACATATCACAATACTTATTGATTCACATTATTTGTCATAATTCTTTCCGTTTTCTTGACTATACTCAAAAAAAGTGATATAATAAAATTTAATGTTTGGATAAAGCGGATAAGCTTTCCGACCCGAACACTTTTTGCCGCTGTTGAGCAGCATGAGATCTTCACCTGTGAACATACGAAAACAAGTACATTGAACTAAGGTGTGTTGACACTATACAGTTTGATCTGAATATAAAAAATCAAATACAGAAAGGAATGTTCTCTTTGTCATGAAGTACAAAGCATTCATAAGCTACAGGCACTGTCAACCCGACTCCGCCGCCGCAAAAAAGATCATACACATTGTGGAAACCTATGGTATCCCGAAAACTATCATAGAAAAGCATCACACAGACAAAAGAGTGGGAAAGCTTTTCAGGGACGAGGACGAGCTTTCCGCTGCATCAAACCTTTCCAAAGCTATTACCGATGCCCTGGACGAATCGGAATATCTCATATCCATCTTCTCACCGGAATATGTTGAGTCACAGTGGTGCATGCTGGAGCTGAATTACTGGCTGGAGCATAAGGACAGAGATAAGATAATAATTGTTCTGCTGAAGGGTGAGCCTCATGAAATATTCCCTCCCATACTTACCCGGGAGGGAGAACCTCTTGCAATTGACATAAGAGGCAGCTCCGAAAAGGAAATACTGAAAAATATTAATGCTCAGAAGCTTCGTATCGTAGCAGCACTTATCTCCTGCGACTATGACGATCTCAGACAGAGAGATAAGGAGCAGGCAAGGCATAACAGAATGATATCCGCAGGTGTTATCCTTGGGGTGCTTGCTCTGTTTTCCGCTGTCATTGCAATTCTGCAGACTAAAGCAAACAATGAACTGAATGCAAAGAATGTACAGATAGAGAATCAGAATATTGAGCTGAATGATAAGAACACCCAGATCGAGGCACAGATCGCAGAGATAAACAACAAAAACGAGGAGCTTGAGAACCAGAATAACGAAATGAAGCTGCTCACTGCTAATATCTGTTCGGAAAACGCTGCCTTTCTTGCAGAGAAAAGCCTTTACAGCCTTGCGGCAAAAAAGCTGATGGAGGGTATCGAACTTTGCAAGGACATCGGGGACAGCTCCATGACCGACAGGCTTACATATCAGCTTATGGATTACATAAATCTGTATGACCCCGGAAGACTGCTGAACAAAACAGGAAGCGTCAGACTCAAAGGTATATTCACGCCATCATTTACTGTCAAAGGCTCTTCTCTTCTGCAGAATGACTCAGGCACTCTTCGCTTTTTTGACATGGAAACTGCCGAGCCTATCACAACCATTCAGTATGATTACTCCCTGCTGAAAAATGTTGATCTGATAAATGAACGGAAATTCTATACTATAACAAAGGAAAAGGACGCTCCTGCTGTCCTGACCGTTACAGATCTGTATGACGGCAGCTCCTGCAGCTACACCTTTGACGATGCCGATATCAGTTATTTCCATGATGTCAGGGTAATTGGCGACAGGATATTTGTTCTGTCATCTTATGACTGCTATGAATTTGATCTTTCCTGCAGCCTGCTCTCATTGGTCACTGCCGATTTTGAGAGGACCGGTTCTTTCAGCAAGGAATATATTCTTAACACAGGCGATCCGATTTTTATCAATAACGACAGAATGGTGATATATGACAGGGCAAAACGGGAAGTGCTGGTGGATTTTCAGGGCGAAAACAATAATGTTTACACAAACCCAAGTCCCTACAGTGATATTCAGACACCTATGAAGCCTGTTTTATACGGTGACAGCTTGTTCTTTGCTGCATATGACCCCGAAAAGGATGCAACGGGAACTGCATTGGCACAGGTCTCTGACAGCAGGATCCGAGGTATGGCCAAGTATCACACGGATAATAATTATCATTCGGACTCCTATCCCGATGAAAACATGTATATCACCACATACGAAAATAATATATCTATCGTATATGGTCACCAAGATATTAACAATGCACGGGAACTTAAGAATACCGTCAGTCTTTCGGATTCCGACCGCATAAAAAAAGCAGCGATCAGCGGAAATATGGCGGCTGTCCTTTCCGAGGAGGGTACTGTTGTACTGTATTATCTGGACGGTGAAAAAAACCAGCTGGCTACATGGTTCAGCGGCAATTACAAGGACATTCACCTGACGGAGGACAGGCTTCTCCTGACCTTGGACTATGATATCTCCACATCCACCAGTGAGGTTGAGATATACTCTTACAAGTACCTGGATAACGCCGAGGGCTATATGTACGTATACGAAAAGGGAAATCTCTCCCTTGCAGATAATCTTGATAATACAATATGCGTAAAATATCATGACAATTACGAATACTATGACTGGGTATATGATGCGGAAACCTGCACTCTTAAATACTCCAGAAACGAAAAGGATAACAGCGGTGTTTATTACGGCGGATATGCTCCCTTTGTTGCCAACGATACAATTATCGGTGAGTTCCCGGCAAAATACTCAGTTCCCGCTTACAGCTCGCTGACAGGTGAGGAGGGCGAAGTCCCTGCGGTCATCGAATGGGCTGAGCATTTCAAGGAAAGTCCGTACTACAGCGAAGAGAGCAAGTACATATATAAATACAATGACAGTGATTCCATATACTTTATCTGCTATGATTCCGAGGGAAGCCACGGCGAAAAGTATTCCCTTACCGACGGAAGCTTTGAAGAAGCCATTGGATTCTGTTCGGGAAGCATTACGGATAAAGTGGGACTTTACCGTATATATAAGGATGTACGTGCAGAACAGACCCAAGGTAATATGCTGAGCATATTCAAGGGAGAAAGCCTGACAGCTTCATACCAACTGAACACCAGAGATATGTCTTTCATTGCAGATGACATGATAGCCTTTGTTGAGTCAAAGGATGGTACGGACACGGCTGTTATCTATTCCCTTTCTCAGTGCAAAGAGCTGTTCAGGTCGGAGGCATTTGACGGCTCGGAGCACGGCAGCATTATTACGAGTGCAGACTGCGGCTATGCATTTTTATGCAGCAGATATCTTGTTGACCTCAGCACAATGACCGTTATGCATGATTTCGGCAATACCTTCACAGGATTAGATATCACACGTTTTTATTACAATGAGCACCTTGACCTGTTCGGTATCTCGGACGGCAGCAATATGATGTACTTTGACCCTGAGACCTTTGAAGAAATGTTCACCGTAGAAAATGTGTACGGTGCCACACCCGATGGAAAGTACATTTTTGTCAAGGAACAATCCTCTTCCTTGTCAAGCAATATCATAAAGCTGAAAATGCTTACCAAGGAAGAAATACTTCAAAAAGCAGCTGAGCTGTACGGAACGGATGCCGCTGATTCCGGCGAAGCTGACAAAGCGGAATAATTTTGTGATATGCTGACAAAGAAAGCCGGGTCATCGGAAATGATGACCCGGACAATAAATAGCAATTTTGTACTAATAACCATTTGTTCTATGGATAAAGACGGTGGATAGAATATGCCCAATCAAGGGAGTTTGACGCAGAGTGGGCGTATTATAGCCGCCGTATTTTATCCATAGGTTAAATGGTTATTAGTATTATAGCCTTTCAAATGACCTGACTCTGTCATTTGAAAGGCTATTCTTTTTTTCAGTGAATTATCAATACTTATCGTCGTCATCGTCAAGAGTTATGTTTTCGGGGAGGTCAAACTCTACGGGGACAAACTCGTTGGGAATGACTTCATTGCGGGGTGTGAATTCAGGTTCCGCCTGAGCAGGTGCAGGTTCGGATATTTCGGATGCAGCGGATTTCGATGCAGCGGGTACCGGTGCAGTCTCCTTCTCTGCTTCAACATTCTCCGGGATAAACGGCTCCTTCGGGGCAGCATCCCTGTTGCCTTTCAGACGGAAGCTGCTTACAAGGGATTTCATTATTCTGGACTGGCTTGACAGCTCCTCACTGGATGCGGCACTTTCTTCGGATGTTGCTGTATTCATCTGGATAACGGAGGATATCTGCGTTACACCGGTGTTTATCTGACGGATAGCTGCTGCCTGCTTACGGCTGTATTCGGCGATCTTTCGTACTTCCTCGGATATCTCGCCCGAGCTTCTGCATGCGACAGCAAGGGAATCGGAGGTCTTAGTAACTATGCTTCTGCCCTTTTCAACTGCTGCCAGAGATTTCTCGATAAGACCTGCTGTCTCCCCCGACGCTTCTGCGGACTTGACCGCAAGGTTTCTTACCTCATCGGCTACGACTGCAAAGCCCTTGCCCGCATCACCTGCTCTTGCAGCTTCAACAGCTGCATTAAGTGCAAGGATATTGGTCTGGAATGCGATATCCTCAATAGTCTTGATGATCTTGCTTATCTCAGAGGCACTGCGGCTGATCTCCTCCATTGCATTGACCATTTCACACATCTGCTCGCTGCTGGCTGCCATTTCGCCGCCCGTTGTCTCAAAGCTCTTTCTTACATTATCGGTAAGCTCGGCATTCTTGTTGATCTGATCCGATACATCGGAGATTGACGCTGCAAGCTGCTCTACTGCACTTGCCTGCTCGGTTGCACCCTGTGAGAGCACCTGAGAATTGGAGGATACCTGATCTGCTTCGTCGGATACCATCTGTGCGGCACCGCTGATCTTGGTAATAATACCGCTGAGGTGGCTGCTCATTCGGTTGACAGCGTTCAGTATATCCTTGTACTCGCCTATATAATCTGCCTGAGGCTCAACATCAAGATTACCGTCGGCGATCTCGTTAAGGCAGCGTACTGTATCGGAAATAATGTCATTTGTCTGCTTGTTAACATGCCTCATTGCACTGCACAGTTCGCCTATCTCGTCCTGCGATTCATATGTGATATCAGAGTCAAAGCAGCCATTGGAAATATTGATGGCAGCATTCTTTGCACAGATAACGGGAACACGTATAAGCCTGCCCAGAAGAAGTGCAAGACCTGTGCTAATGGATATAGCAACGATCACCGTGATGATCATTATTACTACAGCCCGTTTTTCGGCTTTGGCTGCATCAGCTACATCTGCGGCGCTCATAGCGTCAAGCTCATCACTGAGAGCGGCAATGTATTCCTGTGCTTTGCCGATTTTTGCGAGATACTCTCCGAAAAAGAGTGCCTGTGCGGTATCAATATTATCCTCACGTATCTTCTTGAAGATTGTTTCCCTGAGTGCATCGGTACCCGTCAGTGTATTATTTATCTTCTCCAGATACTCGGACTCCCCGCTGTATTTCTCTGCCAGAACAGCATAGCATTCATTCACCTTGGCAAAGCTTTCTTCTGCTGAGGCAAGATATCCCTCATAATTTGTATGATCCTTATCCGCAAGACAGCTCAGCATGGACTTTTCAGCCGCTTCCATATATCTGCTCATCTGTGCAGCATTATAGGATGCCCGGTGAGTGACATTCACGAAATCCTCATAATGATTCATAAGACCCTCAGCCTGGTTTATTCCGAAGGCTGCCACGATCACGAACAGTATTCCAAGGAGAATAAAAGCGATAAGGAATTTATATGTAAGCTTCAGGTTTTTCATTTTTATAATCTGCCTTTCTGCGAAAGGCACCAATCAGGTAATGAAAA
>JBJERX010000035.1:0-4373 GCA_051882495.1 Huintestinicola sp.
ACAGCATTTCGAGGGGAGGCGTACAAGACCGCCTCCCCTTCTTTCCTTTTCCACAAAATTCACCTTCAAAACGTTCCGGTGGAACGTTTTGAACGAAGCAAACTTTGCCCGGGTTCATGCACAATTACCGATTCCCGATTCTTTTTCGACAAGCTGAGCCGCCGGAGCATCACACTCCGGCGGCTGAATAGAAAAAATATGTATAACTGTATCAGTTGTTGAAAAGGGGAGAGATAGGTCGGTCTGCGTAAATTCTCTCTATCGCCTGAGCAAATACGGGAGCTACAGGGAGAACTGTGATCTTGTCGATCTTCTTCTCTTCGGGAAGAGCGATAGTATCCAGGAGAACGACCTCCTTGATCACGCTGTCCCGGATCCTCTCAATGGCAGGACCTGAAAGAACACCGTGTGTAGCACATGCTGTAACGGACTTTGCTCCGCCGATCTCCATGATGGCCTTTGCAGCGTTGCAGAGTGTGCCTGCTGTATCTATCATATCGTCAACGAGGATAACGTCTTTATCCTTAACGTCACCGATAATGTTCATTACTTCGCATACATTCGCCTTCTGACGACGTTTATCAACGATAGCGAGAGGTGCGTCAAACTTCTGAGCAAAGTTTCTTGCTCTTGTTACGGAACCAAGGTCGGGAGATACAACAATGCAGTTGCTCTTGTCGTCCTTGAACTTCTCGGAGAAGTAAGGAACGAGAATAGGCACACCAAGCAGATGATCTACAGGAATATTGAAAAATCCCTGTATCTGAGCACAGTGGAGATCCATTGTAAGGATGCGGTCAGCACCTGCTACTGTGAGCAGATCAGCAACGAGCTTTGCAGAGATGGGATCTCTTGCCTTAGCCTTTCTGTCCTGACGGGCATAGCCCAGGTAAGGAATAACTGCAGTGATCCTTCCTGCGGAAGCTCTCTTGAATGCGTCGATCATGATGAGGAGCTCCATCATATTGTCGTTTACAGGGGAGCTTGTGGACTGTACTACGAATACGTCCGAGCCTCTGACACTTTCCTTGATGGAAACGCTGATCTCACCGTCGGAGAAGGTCACGACCTCCGACTGACCGAGGGGAAGCCCCAGGGACTGAGCGATAGCACCTGCTACCTGAGGGTTGGAATTTGCTGTGAAGATTTTGATATCCTTGCCGTGAAGATTCATCTTTTCTGATCTCCTTTATAAATTTTGTTGGGAACCGCTGTGCGGCATCCCTATATCCGAGCAGCTTAGCTGCCGATTTGCTTAGCGGGGGAGAGCTGCACCCTTAAAAGCTGTGAGCATTATTCGCTCTGCTTTCTCTTTTCGGTCCTGTCCTTCAGACGCTTGGTGCCGAATTCCGGGATGATCTGAGTCTTGCCTCTTTCAACGGCAAGAGCACCGTCGGGAACGTCCTTTGTAATGGTAGAGCCTGCACCGGTATAAGCGTTGTCACCGATCTTAACGGGAGCTACCAGATTGGTGTTGCATCCGATAAATGCATCGTCACCGATAACAGTGCGGTGTTTATCCTTGCCGTCATAGTTTACGGTCACTACGCCGCAGCCGAAGTTAACCCCTGCACCAACATCGCTGTCGCCTACATATGTAAGATGTGAAACAGCGGTCTTTTCTCCGATAACGGAATTCTTTATTTCCACGAAATCGCCGATCTTAACGCCGGTGCATATCCTGCTGCCGGGACGTATCTGAACGAAAGGACCGATCTTTGCATCGGATTCGATAACGCTGTCATAAGCCTGAACTGTATTCAGCTGAACACCGCTGCCGATAGTGCAGTTTTCAATAAGGCAGTTTGGTCCGATAACGCATCCGCTGCCGATAGAAGTTCTGCCCTTGATAATAGTTCCCTGTAGAATTTTTGTACCTGCTCCGACAGTAACATCCTTTTCAATAGTAACACCATCGGTGCTTGTAAATTCAACGCCCGAATCAAGCAGCTTATCTATTATATCAAATTTTGCGGCATTATTCAACATTAACAGACCTTTTCTGTCATTTGCACCTAAAACCGCCATGGGATTTGCAGAAATATATGCATCTGCACGAAATCCGGCTCCCAGCAGAATGAATACCGTATCTGTGAGATAATATTCACTCTGAGCATTATTGGGCTTTATCCTGTCCAGAGCATAGAGCAGCTTTTCGATGTTGAACCAATACGCTCCGGAATTGATCTCTCTTATCTTCTTCTGCTCCTGAGAAGCATCCTTTTCCTCAACGATACCGCTGATACCGTTTTCGGTACGAAGTATCCTGCCGTAGCCTGTGGGATCGTCAACCTCGGAGGTAATTACAGTAACAGCATTTTCCTTGTGGTCGTGCTGCCAGTAGGCACCAAGGATAGTTTCCTTGTCAATAAAAGGAGCGTCACCATTCAGGATAAGTACGTCATCGCAGTCACGGCTTCTCAGCCATTCGGCAGCCATCATAACAGCGTGGCCTGTGCCTTTTCTTTCAGGCTGGAGGACCGTATCGAACCTTCCTCCCATATGCTTTTCGATTATCTCGGAATTGAATCCCGTAACGATGCAGATATCAGAGATCTCAGACTCCCTGCAAGCATCAGTGACCCAATCCAGCATGGGCTTGCCCAGAACTTCAAACATAGGCTTGGGGAGATCGGATTTCATCCGCTTGCCCTGACCTCCTGCAAGAATAATAGCACATGATTTACTCATAGTAAGCTCTCCTTGAGTGATTTATGGTAAAATATATTGTAATATAATTAATTATGCCACAGAGAAATGAAAAATTCAAGTCTTTTCGGGAAACTCTATAATAAAGTATAAGTATACAAATAGTATTTTTTTGTCTGTAATTACATTGTGTATTATTTTTAATGTGATCTTACACTACAATATATATTATTACACATCCTGCCCTGTTTTTCAAGTGTGAAATGGACGTAAAAACGATTACACCCAAGGATATTGTTACTCGAAATATTTATTAAAAGGAAAAATAAATAGTTTTTGGTCAAAATAGCTAAAAAATTCATGTATATTTTTTGTTATTGCATAGTAGAAAAAACAGCGGATATCTGTTATAATATACTTATGTTCATAGCGGATAACTATGTCCTCGGACAAGCACCTGTGTGCAGGTTATCTGTTCATGAAAAAAAACAATTCTATATGGAGGTAATATCCAATGGCAAACAAATGGGTCTACACCTTTAAAGAAGGTAATATGACAATGAGAAACCTGCTCGGCGGTAAGGGTGCTAACCTCGCTGAGATGACTGAGATCGGTCTCCCCGTTCCTCAGGGCTTTACAATTACTACTGAGGCTTGTACTCAGTACTATGAGGATGGCCGCAAGATCAACGACGAGATCATGGCTCAGGCTATGGAAGGCGTTAAGTGGATGGAAGAAGTTAACGGCAAGAAGTTCGGCGACCTCAAGAATCCTCTCCTCGTTTCCGTACGTTCCGGTGCGAGAGCTTCAATGCCCGGTATGATGGATACAATCCTCAACCTCGGTCTTAATGATGACGTTGTTGCTGCAATGATCGCAGGCAACCCCGATCCCGCATTTGAAAGATTCGTTTATGACTCCTACAGAAGATTCATCCAGATGTTCTCTGATGTAGTTATGGAAGTTGGTAAGAAGTACTTTGAGCAGCTTATCGACAAGATGAAGGAAGAAAAGGGCGTTAAGTTTGACGTTGAGCTTACAGCTGCTGACCTCAAGACACTCGCAGAGCAGTTCAAGGCTGAGTACAAGAACCAGCTCGGTACAGATTTCCCCTCCGATCCCGTTGAACAGCTCAAGCTCGCTATTGAGGCTGTATTCCGTTCATGGGACAACCCCCGTGCAAACGTATACCGCCGCGACAATGATATTCCTTATTCCTGGGGTACTGCAGTTAACGTAATGCCCATGGTATTCGGTAACCTTAACGATAACTCCGGTACAGGCGTTGCATTTACAAGAGATCCCGCTACAGGTGAGAAGAAGCTCATGGGTGAGTTCCTTACAAATGCACAGGGTGAGGACGTTGTTGCAGGCGTTCGTACTCCTATGCCTATCGCTCAGATGGCAGAGAAGTTCCCCGAAGCTTACGATCAGTTCATCAAGGTTTGCGATATCCTCGAAAACCACTATCACGATATGCAGGACATGGAGTTCACAGTTGAAAACGGTAAGCTCTACATGCTCCAGTGCCGTAACGGTAAGAGAACAGCTCAGGCTGCTCTCAAGATCGCTTGCGACCTCGTAGATGAAGGTCACAAGACAGAGCAGGAAGCAGTTGCAATGATCGACCCCAGAAACCTCGATACACTGCTCCATCCTCAGTTCGATGCTAAGGCTCTCAAGGCTGCTACTCCTCTCGGAAAGGGTCTCGGTGCTTCTCCCG
>JBJERX010000036.1:0-4363 GCA_051882495.1 Huintestinicola sp.
TCAATAAGCACAGCGGGAGATTCCTTCTTCATACCCTCAAGGAACGCCTTCCATTCGGCAGTAACCTTGTTTGCAAGCTTTTCCTCGGGAGTGAGATTATCATACTTTTCGTGATAGTCAGAAAATCCGTTCCACGCTTCATCAACAAGTACATTTCTGTCCTTATCAATAATAATGCCTGCTGCTTCATCGCCGTAATTTTCACTTTCCAGCAGAAAAGGCTTCTTGCCGTCAACGGTTTCGGTATCGACAACATACCATGTACCCTCATAACCGTCGATTATGAGAGAATCGCTGTCTGCGGAAATTTCACCTTCAAGTGACTTCTTCGCCTTCTGTACAGCGGGAGTGTGTTCCTCCAGATATGCCTGAATAGTCAGTTCCTGATATCTTCTGACAACATCATTATTGGGGTTTATGTAAGCATTTGCATAATCCTCAAAATATCCCGAATGTGTATCTATCACATTCTGCTTGCAGTTATGATAGATATATTCAAGGAGGTTTTCCGAGTTATATGCTGCAAGAACATCATCTTCGGTAACGGTGATGTCTATAAATTCACCATCGCCGCCGTCACCTTCCTCATTGAAATATACCCATGAAAATGCTTTGCTGTCAGGGTTGTAGATTATATCATTGGGATAACGATTGTCCACATGAGGAAATTTCGTCTGTATGATAATGTTATTTTCATATCTTTCCCTGTCGGCAGCACGTTCTTCATCATCGGCTCTCCAGTGTTCAAGCTGATTTTCGGTGTTGGTATAATCAATGCTGTGAGCAGCCGCATATTCAAGTGCTTCATCAACAGAAGAAAATGTGGGACATCTGCCCTCATCATCAAGATATACAGCTCTCTCCTCATTCGTTTCGGGATCATATTCGGAAATGTAATAGTCCATATTTTCCTCGTCGGAAACGATACGGAAGAAAGAGTTTTCCTCAATGCGGATTGCTGTGGGGTGAAAGAAATCATTATCGGGGTCAAGGAACATATTCCTTGCTTCTCTCAGACTTTCAAAGCCTGCGGTTTCCCCTGTCTGCATATTGCGGATATTTACAAAGCCGTTGGTGTCGGCAATGCGCTCATATCCCTTTTCCCGCAGCTCATTCACAAGGTCCATATTCTGAATATTATCAATGATCCTGCGGACAGTAGCTGCATTTTTCTCACCAACTACCGTAAGAGTTGCACTGTTGCCGCTTATCCTGCCCGAGAATTTCATAGATGAATCCCCGGCAATGATGTTTGCGACCTGCAATGCAGTTTCGGTATCAGTATTTATATACTTTCTCTCGGAGGGCGGCAGCTCCTTGTACGGAACATTGCCAATAATTCTGGCTGTGCTTCTGTTCTGATCCGAAAGAGAATTTACAATAGCCAAAGCTCTCTCCCTGTCTGCCTTGCTGACAGTTATGGTGTTCTTGTAGCCGACCGTTGCGGAAAACATTATATTCTCCGCATTGAGCCTGTCCATAACTGTCCTGATGTTCTGTGCGGAAAGATTAAGAAAGCTGCGGTCATCGGGTGCAAGCTGTCTGTAATAGTCCTTGTTTACATATTCGGGCATAAGTGTCATCCTTTCTGATATTTATTCATCGCTCTGATGTCTGCGATAGTTGCTCCTTTGGGATAATCCTCGAAATACTCAATGATTTCGTCATAGGTGAAATTTCTCTCCGCACAGAACTTGTCCATTTTTACAACTTCTTCTGCGTGGATCTCCTTTGCCACCTTTGCCATCTGAGCTTCGATAACCTTTGTCCTGTTGGCAGCGGTTTTCTCATTCTCAATGGATTTAGCGTGCTTTTCTTTAAGAAGGTCACGCTTTTCAATGAGCTTTTCCATTCTGTTTTCAGGCTTTTTCTCCGTTGTGTCAGGCTTATTTTCCTCGGAGGGTGAAGCGTGCTCCACCGGAGCACGAACCTCACCTATCACCTCGTTTTCTCTCATAAATTCATTCATAAAGCGTTACCCCTCACACTTCTTCGAAATCGCTTAAATCGTCATAAACGGGGCTGTTCTGTTCACTGTTTCTGCGGAACTTATCCCCTGTGAAATAAAAGTCCCTGACAAAAACATCGGTGGTAAATCTACGGATATTGTTCCGGTCGATATATTCACCGGTGGTAAGGCTGCCGCTGATTGCAATCATGTTGCCCTTAGTAAGATAAGTGCAGATCCTCTCGGCAGTCTTTCCCCATGCGGTGCAGCGGATAAAATCAGTGACCTTTCCGCTGCCTGCATATCTGTCAACCGCCACCCTGAAATTGATCACCACACCTGCCGCACTTCTGACAGGTCTGAGTGTAAGGTCTGTTGCAATTCTGCCCATGATATTTACGCTGTTCATATTCATACCTCCTGCGTTATCTCGCATTGTTATTCTTATTCTTGTTGGTTTCCTGCACATTTTCCTTGTGCTTTTCGGAATACTTTACCCGAACCTTTTCAGCCCATTTGCCGATGTTCTCCACCGCATCAATAAATGCCTTGTCCTTTACTGCATCAAGGGTAATGGTTGCCTTGCCCTCGGAGAACTTTGCAGATACGGTCACACCTTCCTTCTGCGCCTTCTGAGTGATGTCGTAAGCTGTCCTGGAATCGGTGTTTATGTATGCCTTGTTCTGAATTTTGCTGTACTCGTTTTTGTTGAAAAACTTAACAGTCTTTTCGGGAGCCTTTTCTACATCGGGAAACTTAGCGGCAATCTTTTCCGCTATTTTGTTTGCAGCCTCTGCAATGTGGGGACTCTGCTCCGCAACACCCTTTAACGCTTCGATCACTGTGTTATGATTCTGGTCGGCTGTTTCGTTCACAAGGCAGGAAACAGCATAATTCTTCATTGCATCAATAAGCTGCCTGTTATCCCCGCACATTACCTCTGCCGCTTTTAAAGCAAGGTATTTCAGATTTGTGGTATCATCCTTTGAAACAACCTTGTTTCGTCCCGTTTTCTTTGCTTCGTAAACTGCATCATCTGCGTGCTTGAATTCCTCATCGAAAATACGCCTTGCATTTTCGGGAGTGACCGCTTCTTTCGGCTCCATTGTGTGAACACCCATTGAAACAGTAACCTTTATATCAATAGGTTCACCGTTCTGAACAATGCTGTGCACCTTGTTTTCAATGGTATCTCTCAGCCTTTCGGCAATGTCCAGTGCGACCTCGGGTTCGGAATTTACGATGCAGACCATTTCCTCTCCGCCCATTCGGAAAGCACAGTCCGCACCTGCACGGGTTCCCTCCTGCAAAACATCGGCAACTCCCTTGAGGATAATATCTCCCGCATCATGACCGTATGTATCGTTCACATTTTTAAAGTGGTCGATATCGCACATGATGATGTTTACGGTCTTTCCGTCATTCAGATTGCCGCACATGGTATTGGAAAGGTACTCATTAAGTCCCTGTCTGTTTTTCAGATGGGTAAGCTCGTCGGTTATCCTGCCCTGATGCTCAAATTCCTTTTTCAATGCAAGTTCCACCGTATTCACGATCTGACAGCCCTGACGGAAATTGTTGTAGTCGGCGGGAGTAAATCCCTCCGCTTTTTCCGCAACTATAACGCCAACGGATTTACCTCCCGAGGAAACAAGCGGAATTACCGCTTCCTTGTTATCGCTGAGAATATCCTTGCTTTCAAAAGCGTTCTTCAGCTCTCCCGCACTCTGTTCGTCCTGCCAATTGCGGTAATCTCCATGCGAAAAAAACTTGTCATTGGTGTTGTCATAGCAGTAAAATGTAGCCTTGTCGCAGTTTGTGAGCTGCTTCGTTACGGATTCTATTTCGTTCATGGTGTTCTCAAGGGACTGGCTCTCGGTAATCGCAGAAATAAACTTGTTTACCGTATCCACCTGTGTTTCAAGCTCCCCGAACTTGCTTTCAAGCTCGGCATTTTTTGTTTCAAGGGCAGCCACTCTCGCAAGCAGCGCCTGTAATTCCTGTTCGTTCATTTACTTATCCTCCCGTCATACAAGGTAATTTTCATATTCAAAGCAGTATTCCTCTACGGAATTTTCGTCGATCAGCGCTTCTGCAATGGTATCAAGGGTTTCCTGAAGAATTTCAAGATACTCGCAGAATTTATCGAATGCCGCCCTGCTTTCAAAGGTGTAAACACCCGATGTACCGTATTCGGCACGTTCTTCCTCTGTGGTGGGATATACGCAGGACATATCGATGAAAACAGCATCGAAAAATTCCTTTGTACGCTGTTCCCCGCCTATTCCATAAATGCGGATATGCACATCACGTTTTTCCTCACGAATGAAAACTCTCATGCGTTATTCACACCGTCCTTTCTGTTATTTTTGCTGTTCTTGAAATCAGCCTTTTTCTGCTTTATTTCCTCTGCCT
>JBJERX010000037.1:0-18125 GCA_051882495.1 Huintestinicola sp.
GTTGATTACAAGGGTATCACTGTTGAGGAAGATACTAAGCTCAGAAAGGAACTCAGAGAGGCAGGAGTTACTTACTTCGTTGAGAAAAACACACTTCTCCGTCTCGCTTGCAAGGAAGTTGGTCTTGAAGGTCTCTGCAGCGTACTCGAGGGTACAACTGCTATCGCTATCAGCACAGAAGATCAGACTGCTCCCGCAAGAATTCTTGGTAAGTTCGCTGACTCTCACGAGAATTACTTCACACTTAAGGCAGGTTTCGTTGAGGGTGTTATCTACGACGAGGCTGGCGTTAAGGCTCTTTCCAAGATCCCTTCCAAGGATACTCTTCTTGCACAGCTCGTTGGTTCCCTTCAGGGTCCCATGCAGAAGCTTGCTGCAACACTCAAGGCTCTCGCCGACAAGAAGGCAGAGGAAGAAGCTGCATAATCATTTACTTGCAGCATAACATCATAAGCGTGGCTTAAAAAGACACAACTTATCACAAAAAATTATTAAAAAGGAGATTAATTATCATGGCTTCTGAAAAGGTTACAAAGTTTATTGAAGATATTAAGGGTCTTTCCGTACTCGAGCTTGCTGAGCTCGTTGAGGCAATCCAGGAAGAATTCGGCGTAACAGCTGTTGTTGCAGCTGCAGGACCTGCTGGTGCAGCTGCTCCTGCTGAGGCAGAGAAGACAGAGTTCGACGTTGTTCTTGCTTCCTTCGGTGACAAGAAGATGGACGTTATCAAGGCTGTTAAGGATGCTTGCGGTCTTTCTCTTAAGGAAGCTAAGGAGCTCGTTGAGGCTGCTCCTAAGGCTCTTAAGACAGGTGCTCCTAAGGCAGAGGCTGAAGAGCTCAAGACAAAGCTTGAGGCTGCCGGTGCTACAGTAGAGCTCAAGTAATCTGTTACTTAGCTTGATCTTGTATTAGCAAGCACTTCCGAAGCTCATACTTCGGAAGTGCTTTTTTATGTTGTATTTATGATTTTGTATTATCATGAACCTGTTTTCCCCAAAAACGGTTCCCATATCTGCTAAAATCATTCAGTAAAGATAATAATTCCCTGTTTTTTGATAATCCCGAAACTATAATTATATGCATAATTTACAAAAAGTCATAGATTTTTGAAAAGAATTATGATAGTATTAATATATATAAAGCGTATCACCCTGACCGACATTGAGGAGAAAGCATATGGATTACGTTTATCAATATGACCTGACTGCGATCATACTGCTGTCAATGCTCCTGTTTTTATACAGGATGCGATATAACTATCCCACCGCCACTAACAAGATATACATATCTATGGTGGTTTTATCACTTGTTTCGGCAGTGAGTGATCTTGTATCCTTATTTTCCATATCTATCCCGGAAGCATTTCCTCTCTGGCTCAATTACCTGATAAACATCGTTTTTCTGTTGTCATATAATGGAATAATGATCCTGTTTATGGCATACATGCTGGTGATAGCTGACCCGGGGAAAATACTGAAGCGTGAGAAAATTTTCGTGGCAGCATCAGTTGTGACAGAAGCATTCCTGCTTCTGACTACTCCGTTCACCAAGCTTATATTCTATTTTGATGCTGAGCTTAACTACAAGCATGGTCCGCTGTTCATTGTTCTGATTCTCATATCAGGACTGACAATGGCATATATTATCTATCTGTTTGTGAAATTCAGGAAACATCTTACGGTCTATCAGAAGCTTTCCATATGCTTTTTCTGCACAGCAACTATCGTTGCTTTTTTAATCCAGGCATTCTATCCGGAACAGCTGATCGTTAATTTTGTTAATGCACTTTTCCTCGTTATTGCGTATGTTTCACTGCAGAATCCCGATGATTACATCGACAAAAACACTCACTGCTTTAATAACAGCGCGTTTATCGAGACCATCGAGAAAAATATTGAAAAACAGCATCCCTTTAATGTTATAGCATTTATGCCCGACGATTTCGGGTATATTAATCAGGTTCTGGGAAACAAAGCAGGCAACAAGCTTATTGAAGCCTGTGCAAAATTCCTCACAGATGAATTTGACAAGAAGATAGTGTATCACATGTCAGGCTGCCGATTCGCACTGATAACTGAAAACGGCAGTCCAAGCAATGACGAAGCTGCAAAAAAGATCATGGATTATTTCAGCAAGCCTACTCAGATCGAGGGAATAGAGATCCAGCTCTCCCCTTACATATGCATAATCAGATATCCCGATTTTGCAGTTGCCGCTGAGGATGTGTTTGATGCCATTGACTACTCATTCAAGGAGCTTGCTCAGAACCGTGACATTCACATTATTACTGCAACAGGCGAATCTCTTAAAGCAAAACGCAGAGAAAACCAGATCATTCACATAATGAAGGAAGCCGTTATGAATGACGGATTCAGTGTGTTCTATCAGCCGATCTACAGTCTAAAGGATGAGGCATTCACATCAGCGGAAGCACTTATCCGACTGAATAATACGGAGCTGGGATATATAAGCCCTGATGAATTTATTCCAATGGCCGAGAGAAACGGAATGATAATCGAGATCGGAGATATAGTTTTCCGTAATGTCTGCCGCTTTCTGAATACAAATGACGCAGAAAAGCTTGGGATCAAATACATCGAGGTCAATCTTTCAACTGTACAGTGTATGCAGGATAATCTTGCAAATCGTATGCTTGATATCATGCAGGAATACAAAATCCCCAGCGAACGCATTAACTTTGAGATCACGGAAACTGCGGGTTCGATCAATGATGATACCCTCAACCGAAACATGAATACCCTAATCCAACGGGGAACAACGTTCTCAATGGACGATTACGGTACAGGTTTTTCCACAGCAAATTATCTTATCAGACTCCCACTTCATATCGTAAAGATCGACAAGAGCATACTTTGGCCTGCAATGAAGGATGCTGAGGCCTTCGTAATTCTAAAGCACACCGTTCAGATGCTTAAAGCATTGGACAAAAAGATCGTTGTGGAAGGAGTTGAAACACAAGAAATGTGCGATACTCTCCGTGAAATGGGCTGTGATTTTCTACAAGGATATCTTTATTCCAAGCCTGTACCGGGTGATGAATTTGTTTCCTTCCTTCAGAAATACAACACTAAAATGGCTGTATAAATTCAGCAGCTCTCTTACACCCTTGCAAAGCAGCAAGGGTGTTTTCGCTCCATGTTTACGGATCATACGCAGAAAAAGATACCATCTTATAAATGATGACGAGGAGGAATAATATGAAAGCAATGAGCAGCGATTGGTACAAAAAGATCTGGACCCTTGACATCATAGATCAGTCCTGGGTCGAGGATACAACACGTCAGGTGGATTTTCTCATAGAGAAATTAGGTATGAAGGGCAATGAAAAGGTTCTTGACCTTGCCTGCGGATTCGGAAGGCATTCGCTTGAACTGGCACGCCGCGGATTTGATGTGACCGGTGTGGACATTACCCCGGCATACATGGAATATGCTGCTGAACAGGCTGAAAAGGAAAATCTCAACGCCAGGTTCATCTGCTCGGATATCCGTGATGTGACCTTTGAAAATGAATTTGATATTGTACTGAATATGGCTGACGGTGCAATAGGTTATCTTGAAAACGACCATGAAAACATGAAGATCTTCGCTGTTGCAGCCAAAGCACTCAGATCGGGCGGAAAGCATTTTATGGATATCATGAATGGAAGCTATGCAGATACACATTTCCCCTGCAAGCTCTGGGACGAAGGTGAAAAATGCCTTACTTTATCGAAGTTTGATTGGGACAGCAAAACAAGAATGCTGATCTACGGTCAGCTGGATTATCGTTACGGCGAAGCTCTCCCAAAGCCTGAGATGAAGGAAGGAAACCCCATAAGACTTTATTCACTTGATGAAATAAACAATATATTTTCATCTCTGGGAATGAAGGTATATGACAGCTATTCGGATTTCAGCGGCAAGCCTTCCTCCGATAATGATATACAGTTAATGATCTGTTCACGGAAGGAATGATCCTGTCCACTATCTGTTCCAACAATATCCGTTATCTTACACTGATACAGATATTTGAAGATCTAATCAAAGAATCATGAAATAAAATATATGAGCAGCAGATCAGCTGCCGATCTCATGCAGACTGATACTAATTGTATTTATCCGAAATTGTCAATCAGAGACTCTTGGTTTGTCAACAATATACATTTTTCCAAATTATTCCCGTAATTTTCTCGTATATTATTGACTTTTTGCCAAATTTGAGCTATATTAATATATATGAGAAAAATTTTTATATTACGAGTTTTTCCCCTATTTCACTTTAGCAAAATACTGTCGTAAAAAGGAGAAATATGTATGTCGTTCTTGTCAAAAATGCCGATCAGAAAGCATATCATTTTTGTAATGCTTCTTTCGGTAATGCTTCCGCTTTTAATATGTGCTGATACTGCTATGCTGCTGAGTTACAGGACTGCCACAAGCACAGCTGAAACAAATATGGAGGAAATGGCTATACTTTGCTCGAATCATATTCAGTGGGAGCTTCAGACATTCAAGACCATTGCAATAGAAACAGGCTGCAATCAGGATCTTGCAGACCCCGCAGTTTCCAACGAACAGAAAGAGGAGATCCTCGATTCAAGAGTTGAGAAAAATGGGTTCGCAGCCGGAGATATCATTGACGATAAAGGAAAATGCATCTTTGACGGTGAGGATTATTCAAACGAAACATTCTTTAAGGAAGCTATGAAGGGAAATACATATGTTTCCTCTCCTGTCATTTCCGAGGAAACAGGAAAGCTGACATATTATATTTCAGCTCCTCTCTGGGAGAACGGAATCGAAGACTCTACACCTGTCGGCTGTGTTTTCTTTATCCCCGATGAAGAATTCCTTAACGACATTATGAGAGAGGTAGAGTTCAGCGACAACAGTGCTGCTTACTTAGTAGATAAGGACGGCAACACTATCGCAGATGTTGACACAGAGCTTGTAAAGGGCGGCGAAAATATTGAAGCTCTTGCTGCTGCGGATACCTCAGGTAAGACAGGCTATTCTTCTCTTGCTGCTGTTCATGAAAGAATGAGAAAGGGTGAAATAGGCTTCGGTGATTACACTCTCAACGGCGTAAAAAAGTTCGTTGGATTTGCTCCCATAAACGGCACTGATGGCTGGTCAGTTGCAGTATACGCTCCTTCAAAAGACTTCCTTAAGGATACATATATTTCCATAATCATTACCGTAGTTGTAATGACAGCAGCAGCTATAATTGCATTTATTGTTGCAAAAAATACAGGTAAAAACATCGGTGATCCTATATCCGACTGCACTGACCGACTTGTCAAGCTGGCTCATGGTGATCTTTCAAGCCCTGTTCCCGAGGTCAAGTCCGAGGACGAGATCGGTAAGCTTGCTAAAGGAACTAAAGACCTCATTGATGATTTCAACAAGATCATTGGCGATATGGACTATAATTTGACAAGCATGGCAAACGGAAACTTCAACGTTAACAGCAGCAACAGTGACAAAATATATGTGGGAGATTTCCATACACTGAAAAACTCCGTGGAAATAATCACGTCAAAGCTCAGCAATACTCTTCGCCAGATCAATGTTTCTGCAGATCAGGTTTCCAGCGGTGCAGACCAGGTTTCCGCAGGTGCACAGGCTCTTTCACAGGGTGCCACTGAGCAGGCTTCCTCCATTCAGGAGCTGTCGGCAACTATCGTGTCTATCTCCGAAATGATAAACCGCAACGCAAAGGATGCGGAATATGCCTGCGCGATGACTATGGAAGCAGGTTCAAAGATGATGGACGCAAACCAGAAGATGGAAAACCTTGTAAAGGCTATGGCAGAGATAAGCAGCTCCTCCGCAGAGATCAAGAGCATTACCCAGACTATCGAGGATATCGCATTCCAGACAAACATCCTTGCACTTAACGCCGCTGTAGAGGCTGCAAGAGCAGGTGAAGCAGGAAAGGGCTTTGCAGTAGTTGCTGACGAGGTAAGAAATCTTGCTGCAAAATCTGCAGAAGCTGCTCAGACTACCACAAACCGCATCGAAGGCACAGTTCAGGCGATCAACCACGGAAGCGAGCTTGTGGGCAATGTTTCGGACGTTATGAACCAGGTTTCAAGTGCTGCTCAGCAGGTTGCTGTTATTAACGACAAGATATCCAAGGCATCCAAGGAAGCCGCAGATTCTATTAATCAGGTCACTGTTGGCGTAGAGCAGATCTCCGGCGTCGTTCAGACAAACTCCGCAACTGCCGAAGAATCCGCTGCTGCATCCGAGGAGCTTTCCGGACAGGCTCAGATGCTGGATACACTTGTATCAGAGTTTAAGCTCAGAGATGAGTAAGACCTAAGCAGCTTTTGAGCGAGACCTTTACAGCTCATTATTGGTCTTTTATTCAGAAGCAAACTTATTACATAATAGGGTGTGTTGACATGTTCAGATAGTGTCAGCACACCCTATTTTTTCTCTCAGCGGTAAGAAGCAGGCATATTGATACCACATTTCCGAAGGCTTATTCCTGCATTACCTAGCTTTTTAATCTTATTCTAATTTATTTTATATTGAAGTTATTTCTATTTGCAGTATAATTATTATAAAACATAAAGGAGTTTTTCTTGATGAGCAAACGAGTTAGGCAATATGCAGGCATTCTTTCAGCAGTAATGATCTACTATGTTATCCACGAAGGAGCACATCTCCTCTATGCACTTTTTATCGGTGTGTTCAAACAGATCAACTTTATGGGAGTGGGGATTCAGGTGGATGTTTACAACACCGGTATGACAGACACTCAGATGGGTATATTCTGCCTGGTGGGAGCCATTGCAACGCTTGCTGCCGGCTGGATTTCGATGTCGCTATGCAAGCAGATATGCAAAATCCGCTCAAAAGTGTTCCGTTCTGTAATGTGGTACAGTTCCCTGATACTGCTGCTGCTTGACCCTATCTATTTAAGCGTACTGTGCGGCTTTTTCGGCGGCGGAGACATGAACGGAATTGCTCTTCTTTTCCCGGAGGCAGCTGTACGTATGGTATTTGCTGTTATTGGCTTGATTAACGGTGTGATCGTCTGGCGGTATCTGCTCCCCGAATATACACGCTCTTTCAAAGATACCGAATCCGATAACGGGGAAATTGCTGCATGATTTAGCCTCCTGATGAATGTAATTATTACGGACTGATAAATCCATCATAACAAAACACAGCAGCCTGCTTCTTGATATGAAACGGGCTGCTGTGTTTTGTTATGATGAGTAAGCTGCTTCTTAGTGTAAGTGATATTGACTTTTAAGTCTAAAAGTTGTATAATAAAAAATAGACTTAACGGTCAATAATTGAGGTGAGTATATGAGATCGGAAGAAAAAACCAGACTTACAAGAGAAAGAATAATCAATGCGGGGATAATTGAATTCGGCACAAAGGGATATTCCGCTTCGTCCATAAACAGCATCAGCGATTCGGGGATAGCAAAGGGACTTATCTATCATAATTTCACCGGCAAGGACGAGCTGTATATTGAATGTCTGCGGCTTTGCTTTGAGGAGATAACTGAGGATCTGTCCTGTCATGAGGACTGTGCCGATCACAGAAGATACTTCGATATCAGAATGAAGCTGTTCGGTAATAAGCGTGAAAAAGCGGCAATGGTGCTGGAAGCACTGATAGCTCCACCGGAGAAGCATTATGAGGAGATACTCCGCATGCGTGAGCCATATGACAGAATGAATGCTGTATGGATACGGAATATCCTGTCTGCGGGGAACCTCCGAAACGGCGTGGATATCGACAATGCTATGAAATATCTTTCAGTGATGCAGGATATGTTCAACAGCTACTGCTGTGGGCTGCGTTCCGGAAACAGTTCATTTGAAAACCTGATAAGTCTTCACGAGGAACAGCTTCCGAAGGCTTTCGAGTATATGCTTTACGGCGTCATGAGAGGAGACTGAAAGAAATGATAATCGTAAAATGGCTGACAGCAATAGTAATTGCATTTCTTGTAGGAAAGCTCGTTTCAAAGCTGCGGCTCCCGTCAATTTTAGGCTGGCTTATCACGGGCATAATCGTGGGACCATATGCGTTTTCGCTTATAACTCAGGAGCTGATGGACTCAACGGCTTACGGTACGTTGATCCATGTTCTTGAATGTGCTGTGGGACTCATGATAGGCACAGAGCTTATCTGGAAGAAAATCAGAAGCTACGGAAAAACATTGATAGTGACAACGCTGACCCAGTCCTTGGGAACCTTTGCGTTGGTCACACTCATATTCTCATTAGTATTCTATTTTTCGGAGGTACCGATTTATCTTGCGTTTATCCTCGGTGGGATAGCTCTTGCCACGGCACCTGCACCTGCACTTTCAATAGTAAGCGAATTCAGGACGGACGGTCCGGTCACTAAGACTCTTATCCCCATGGCGGCATTAGACGATATGGTGGGCGTGACTGTATTTTTCACAGTCATTTCCATAATTGCACGCCATGTTTCGGGGGGATCAATGGGGATATGGATGATTCCCGTTATGATATTTCTTCCCCTTGTGATAGGTGCTGCAGTGGGCTTGCCTGCGGGATTCCTGCTGAAAAAGAATTCGGGCAGATATGCTCAGATGATAATACTCGTCCTTGGGATTATCGTGACCTCGGTCATAGGAATGCTGTGCAATACCTTCCTGATGCCCTCTCCCCTGCTGAACTTCATGCTTATGGGAATGGCTTACTCTGCGGCGTTTTCCAATATGATATCCGAGGAACAGCTTAAACGGCTTATGACGGATTTCAATCCAATTCTTGCGATTGCTATGATAATCGTGATTCTCAATCTTGGTGCTCCTCTTGACTATCATGCAATAGCAAATGCAGGTCTGTATACCTTTATTTACATTTCGGCACGAGCATGCGGAAAATACTTCGGTTCTGCCATCGGTTCAAAAGCGACCTCAGCAGAAAAGACTGTTCGGAAATATCTGGGACTTACTCTGATGCCGCATTCCGGAGTATCTCTTGTATTTACGGGTATTGCCGTTTCGATGCTGTCAAACGTTTCGGATGGCTGTTCCCGGATATTACAGGGGACCATAGCTGCAGCTGCGGTGATAAATGAAATAATTGCTGTAATAGCAGCCAAAAAAGGGTTTGAGCTTGCAGGCGAGATAAATTGCCCATAAACAAGACAGCAGATCCTATGCGGAATCCGTATGTACATCCACCTTTATGGAGGAGGGAATACGGACAGAAGATGCAATGTCGAAAACTCTCATCTTCGGGGAACAAACAGGCGGCAATGGCGTTATAATAAGCTTTAATATTAATAACCATTTATCCTTTAGATAAAATACGGCGGCTAAAATACATCAAATACTACAAAAACGAAATCATATGAGGTGTTTCAATGAACGAAAAAAAATACAGCACTCCTTCAGGAGATATTCATTATTGGGTAAATCTATTTGATACAGATGGCATTACCATAGTTTTTTTACCCGGATTAACAGCAGATCACAGACTGTTTGACAAGCAAATATCGTATTTTGAAGGCAAGTACAATGTCTTTGTCTGGGATGCACCCGGTCATGCAGCTTCATGGCCGTTCTCATTTGATTTCAGCCTGATGGATAAAGCACGTTGGCTGAATGAGATCTTTGAACAGGAAAGCATAAAAAATCCCGTTATAGTCGGTCAATCTATGGGCGGTTATGTGGGACAGGCGTATGCTCAGCTTTATCCGGACAAATTGAAGGGCTTTGTTGCTGTTGACTCTGCACCGCTTCAGCGAAAATATGTTACCGCCATCGAACTTATGCTTTTAAAAAGAATGGAACCGGTCTACTGCCACTATCCATGGAGATCCCTGTTGAAATCAGGAACAAACGGAGTTGCAGCATCAGAATACGGAAGAAAACTGATGCGTGATATGATGATGGTATATGACGGGGATCAGAAACGATACTCACAAATCGCAGGTCACGGATTCCGTATTCTTGCAGAAGCAATGGAAATGGATCTACCTTATGAAATAAAATGCCCTGCTCTGCTGATCTGCGGAGAAAAAGATCATGCAGGCTCCTGCATTCGCTACAATAAAGCATGGCATAAACATACATCTATCCCCATAGAATGGATCAAGGATGCAGGTCATAATTCAAACACGGATAAGCCTGACATCATAAACAGCTTGATTGAGAATCTGATAAATTCGATTCAATTGTAAGCTTTATTCACCAGCTCTGCGAAAACACTTCTGAAATAACGAACAGAATCAGAACCTGTCCAAATAGGATTTGCGTGAAGCGAGCATAATTTTGATGAAAAAATGTGCGTACACGCCCATGTGGACAGGTTCTCAAAATAACCCATCAATGGTATAGCAGAAATACCATTGATGGGCTTATCTATGCCAAGAGAATACCGGCAAATAGTACAGTATGAAAAAGAGATAGGATAGAACAAACGCAGCATACCGTTGGTATTTTCATCTGTGCCGCAATCAACAGGTCCTTATCCTAAGCGGATAATGTTTTTTATGCAGTTATCGGGCAAATTATTGTAATTATTATCAGGTTATTTATGCTGTTTTAAAAAAGATATTCTGATCTCGTATAGCCGATGAACGTGAAATGAGTTCCGTTTATCGGCTTTTTTATACTTATTTTGCCAAATTTGCATAATTTTGTTTGGTGGGGGTTGTGCACAGGATCAATAAGCGGAGTATTTTCGTCATCGGCGATGGTTTCGGATATTCCTATTATACTATTGGTTTTCGTCACTATAAATGCACGAAAGATATATTTTTATGCACGAAATGCAGGATGAATAATAATTCCCAAAAAACGCTTGAAATCGGCAAATTAATATGATATAATAGAATTATTCAAATATCGCCAAAAAATGACAAGCTTGCTTTCGCTGCAATTTCACATGCAACGCTTAGTTTTCTTCCGGGTACAAAGCCCTGTATATAACATGATAATCTCCATATGCCGAATCCATCCTTTGTCTGAGGAGCGGTCAAAGACCGGCATTAACCGGAAACAGCCCGTGTTTTCCGAAAAATATAGAAGTGAGCAAATTGAAAAAAAGCACAATAATCCCTTCAAGAACATAAAATTCGGTGCAGTTATCCTTATTATCGGAATTATTTCTTTATTGATAATGATACTAAAACCCGAATATAACTTCGGCGGTCTGACCAAGATAGAGATGACGTGGGCTACCCGCCATTCTAAACAGAGTGACCTGATGGCTGTATGCGACAACAATAAAAGAATATACGGCGTTGACAGCAATAACAGGGTAAAATACTATATTGATGCAGACGATCTGGGCTATGACGGAAAAGCAGAGTTCCGGGATATCGTGCTTGATACAGACGGAAAGCTTTATGCTTGTTTGGTGGTTTTTAATAAAGACGCTTATATGACCGATATGAATCTTATTCTCTCCTTCGACGAGAACGGAAAATTCATCCGTGAGATATGCAGATATGATTACCGTTATGATAAAACCAAACCGCCGCGAACAAGTCTCATCAAAGCACTTAACGTGACGGAAAATAAGATCCGCTACATTTATGTGAACGACAGCAGCTTAAGCCTTGTTTCTGCGAACAAAAACAATTCCGCTTCCGAAGAAGAAGCAAAGCTTGAACTGGAAGAATATAACGCTCTCAACGATGCAAGTCCTGCTCCCGACGGCAGCTACGGAATGATACTTGTAAACGGAGATATTATCAGAGCTTACCACGACGGAACTTTTTCCACCATTCTTGAGGGCAATTTCAGTTTAAACGACCCCGAAAACGGTTTTTACCCCAGGGATATCCTTGCCTTTAATGACCATATGCTTGTTACCGAAGGCCTCAGCATGGGTAATCTTTACACTATTAACGACGGCGAAGCTCCGCAGCTGATATACACCTCCGATGACGATCCCGATGATTTTTACTGGAGCTTTGACTCCGTTGAGCATATCGGAGATCGCAGCGGCACGATCCTGGGCGGACATTTTTACGAGTTTACCGAGGGCGGATATGTGCGAGTTGACGAAGATTACCCGCTGTCTGCAAAGCTTGCGTTTCTTTCCTGCCTGGATACATTTCTCCCGATAATCGCGACAGTCTGCATTATCTGCGGTCTTATCTCCGTAACAGGCTGCCTGATGCACTGGAGAATGAATTTGCTTTCAAAGCAGCTCTTCATCTCACTTCCTCTGATACTATTAATGGGAATATCGATCACCTTTGCTATGTTCGTAAATATGTTAGAGGAGTATATTAATCAACGCACCCTTCAGATGCAGACCGTGTTGGATATGTCTGGCAAATTCATTGATGGTGACCTGGTGGAAAGAATAACAGACTTGGGAGCTGTCGATGACGGTTCTCTGTATCAATTACACCAAAGCCTGAAAGAGATGCTCAATTTCAACGCAAGTGACTGGAGCAGCAGATGCACTTGCAATATTTTCACTGATCCCGACAGTGTCATACACTATCTCATTGCAACAAGCGACCTCTATGACATCCCTTATAATATGTATACAAAAGACCTTTATGAAATAAATCCGGATCAATCAAGACCCAGCGTATATTATCAGAGCTTCATTGACGAACTGTATATGTGTGCAGAAACTCCTGTTTATGATTCGGAGAAAACAGGTAGCTTATATGCAGCTGATGATAGATGTCAATGATATGGCGGAATATATGGACACAGTATCAAATCAAATAGCGATAATGATGATCATTCTGATTCTGATATTCATTTCTGCAGAGGTCCTGCTTACATATATCAGCGGCAGATATCTCCGAAAAGCCAAAAATGTCGTTTCGTCTATTGCGGACGGAGATTTTTCCGCAAAGATAGAAAAATCTCCCAATGATGAGATAGGCGAGATCTGCACAGGCGTAAACGAAATGGCACGTCAGCTTGAAGAATTCTTCCTTATCAAGGACAAAAATGAACGGTTTTACTATAAATTTGTCCCCTAAAAATTCCGTGAGCTGCTCCACAAAAAAGAATTTACCGACCTTTCGATGGGAGATGCGGAAAATGCCGATCTTACAGTACTTTTCTTTGATATACGTGCCTTCTCAATGAATTCCGAGATGATGACGGCAAAGGAAAGCTTTGAATTTGTCAACAAGATATACGGAAAATCAGGTCCCATTATCCGAAGCCACAACGGTTTTGTGGATAAATATATAGGTGACGCTGTTATGGTGCTTTTTGAAAACGCAGACGACGCTGTCAATGCGGGAATGGAGATCTACCGCAAGATCGTACTTGACCCTTCAACAGCCGAGGAGCTTGGCATCAGCAGCATCAACATCGGCATAGGCATTCATTCGGGAATGGAACGAGTGGGAATCGTGGGTGAAGAGGAAAGAATGTCGGGAACGGTAATTTCCAACACGGTAAATCTCAGCCCCCGCCTTGAATCCCTGACGAAAAAGTACAACGCCGCAATACTTATCACAAAGGATACGCTTGACAGAATGAGCGAGCCTGACAGTCTTAATATGCGTTATCTCGGCATGGTACAGGTTGCGGGAGTAAACGAAGTTAAAGCGGTTTATGAGATCCTTGAATGCCTTGACGATAAGCGGAAAAAAGAACGCACCGATTCCAGAACAGATTTCTGTGAGGGAGTAAGGCAATTCCATCTGGGACATATTGAACAAACTCTCGGCATTTTTGAACAGCTGGAGTCTGTTTCCAAAACCGATCCTGCTCCGAAAATGTATGCCGATACCATAAGACAAAAGCTTGAAACAGGAGATCTGGAGCATAATGTTTTCAGATTTGTTCGCAAGTGAACCCACATTGGGAACATGGGGAGGTCTTGCCGGTGAGTGAATATTCATATATTACTCTGAGAGAAAAGCCTGAATTAAAAGAATATGCGTCGGAATGGTTTTATAGCAAATGGGGAGTTCCGAAAGAAGCTTATCTGGAATGTATGAAGGCGTATCTGAAAGAAGAAACAGAGTACGGATGGTATCTTTGTATAAACAAAAACAATATAGTCGGAGGCATGGGCGTAATCGAAAATGACTTTCACGACAGAAAAGACCTCTCACCCAATATTTGTGCGGTATTCACCGAAAAAGAACATCGCCGTAAGGGAATCGCAGGGAAGCTGCTCAACCTGGCTGTAAATGATCTAAAAGCAAAGGGAATATCGCCTGTTTATTTGGTTACAGATCACAAAGGTTTATATGAAAGATATGGCTGGGAATTCTTGTGTATGGTTCATGGAGATGGTGAACCTGAGATGACCCGGATGTATATTCACCGATGAATGCCAATTGATCGTGAAGTTCGATCAAAACAACTTTATACCGAAAGGAATGATCTTATGAAAGCAAAGAAAGCTTTTTCACTGTTATGTGCATTATCTCTGCTCTCTCTATGCGGCTGCTCAGATGAATTTTCTGAGGCGGATCACAGTATTACAGATAATTCATCTTCCGAATCGCAAGCATCGGACACCGAAGCTCCCGATAAGGACAGTACAGCAATAACGGATACCGGTGTTTCAGTGACTCTCGACCAGAATGGAAAGCTTGATATCAAAAGATATACCCCGTCATCCACTCCTATGGGAGCAGACGGCACATGGACTATATTTGTTTACCTTTGCGGAACAGATCTTGAAAGTGAAGGCGGCTTTGCAACTATTGATATTCAGGAAATGCTTGAAGCATCTACGGGCAGCAATGTTAAGTTTGTTGTTCAGACAGGAGGTACTGCCCTTTGGGAGAATGAGATCGTGACCTCCAACAGAATATGCAGATATGAGATCTCGGAAGGTGAAATATATCTGCTTGACGAACAGCCTGACGCATCAATGGGTTCAGCCGATACTCTTTCTGATTTTCTGAAATGGGGTGTACAGAGCTGCCCTGCCGCAAAAATGGGACTTATATTCTGGAATCATGGCGGAGGAAGCATTTCGGGAGTATGCTTTGATGAATTATATGACAACGACAGTCTTTCTCTTAGAGAGATAGATTCCGCACTTTCCTCCGCATCGGCTTCTATGACAGACAAATTTGAATTCATAGGCTTTGATGCCTGTCTTATGGGTACAATCGAAGCAGCCAATGTTCTCGCTACATATTCAAGATATATGTACGGCTCAGAGGAAACGGAACCGGGATACGGATGGGATTATGCCGCTATCGGAAATTATCTTGGAGATGATCCTGATGCCGATGGTGCAGCACTTGGAAAAGTTGTATGCGACAGCTTTTACGATGGCTGTGCTGAGATATACTCGGAATCGGGTGCTACCCTTTCTGTTATCGATCTGTCCGTAATAGATGATGTTATTGTCAGCTTTAATGATTATGCCGGAAAGCTTTATGAAGCTTCAGCGGATAACTCTGCTCTTTCGGCTTTTGTCAGAAATGTAATGAATGCAGATAATTTCGGCGGAAATAACAAGTCGGAAGGCTATACAAATATGGTCGATCTTGCAGGAATAGTGAACTCCGGCTCGGAATATGCAGACGATGCTGACAAGGTATTATCCGCTATTGAAAATGCAGTGATCTACAAGCGAAACGGTTCGGATCATCCCGATGCCTGCGGGCTTTCATCATATTATCCGCTGGAGCTTCAGGGTTCTGCCGAGCTGAAGGTTTTCGGAGACGTGGCAGTAAGTCCCTATTATCTTTCCCTTATTGACAGAACTGTTTACGGAAACACAAACAGCGGAAATACGGAGAATTATGACAATTCATCTGTTCTTGACCTTTGGCTTAGTACCGATGAAACCGACGATTACTACGATTATTGGGACGAATACGGCGAATGCGGGCCTACTGGCGAAAGTCCTCTTATCGAATTCTATGACCCTCCGCAGCTTCTT
The DNA here is from genome assembly GCA_051882495.1 of Huintestinicola sp. Lineage (GTDB taxonomy): Bacteria > Bacillota > Clostridia > Oscillospirales > Ruminococcaceae > Huintestinicola. Next base: position 15,861 of record JBJERX010000037.1, read on the forward strand.
GATGACGGTACCTTCGGATTCTCCCTTACAGATGAATCCCTTGAATACACTGCAAGCGTACAGGCAAACGTATATATGCTGTCAGATGATATGGAAGATCTTATTGAGCTTGGTCTGAGCGTTGATATCATACCTGATTGGGATAATGGTGTATTTACAGATAATTTCGATGGATACTGGTTCTCTCTCCCCGATGGACAGATACTTGCAGTTTATGTGGTGGACGAATGCTTAGGATATGATATTTACACCTCTCCAGTAATAATTAACGGCGAGGAAACTAATCTGAGAATAACTCACGATTACATAAACGGTACTGTTGCTATTGACGGTATATGGGACGGCATTGACGAAAACGGTATGGCGGCAAGGAACGTTTACGAACTGAGCAGCGGTGACAGGATAACTCCCATTTACTATGCTTTATCAATAGAGAGCGGCGATGAGTTTTATTATTACGGCGAAGAATATGTTTTTGATGGTGATCCGGAAATCATCTTTGATATACTTTATGACGGCGAATATCTTTACGGGTTCACCATTGATGATATATTCGGTGATTATTACATAACTGATTATGTGAATTTTTCCATTGATGGTGAGAATATCTATTACAGTGACCTGTCATGATCGGAAGGACAGAAACATTTGTCTTTTTTTCTGCTTTTCCCGCTCAAAAAGATGGTTTTATACTAAGAATCCGTCTTCACAAGCATATGCACGCATCTTTTCGGCAAATTTTGCCTAAGACTGCGTTAAAAATCCTTGCCGGGCGTAATGTTCCCCTGCGGGAGGAGGTGTCACGAAGTGACAGAGGGGCTGACCAACAGACCAGACCGCCTGCGGATTTTTGCCTTGTCTTAAACAAAATTTGCTCGAAAATCCGAATACATTTCTTGTGATGACAGATTCTAAGTCTAAATCGTTCTATAGACAAATCCGACAGACCGAAAGCGACCGAGACGGGCGATGAATGTGTCTATAGATAAATAGTTATTTTACTTTAGCAGGATAAACGCATTTGCTCCGGCAAAATCAGCGTTTTCTTGAAGCCTTTTCCATATGAGGAAGGGTAATATATTTATTATGGAGGATATGATCATGCAGTACGAAGTAAGAAACGCTCCTCTTCCTGTGCTTATTTGCAAGCTGGAAGCAGGAGAATCGATTGAATGTCAGAAGGGTGCAATGTCCTGGATGACACAGTCAATGCAGATGGAAACGGGACTTGGCAGCGGCGGAGGCGGATTGCTTGGTGCCCTCGGTAAAATGGCAAAGAGTGCAGTTACCGGCGAATCCATCTTCCGCAACAAGTACACCGCTCAAGGTGCTTCGGGAGAGATTGCTTTTGCTTCCGCATTCCCCGGAGATATTATCTGTTTTAACACAAGCTCAAAGGCAATTGTTGCACAGAAATCAGCATATCTTGCCAATACTATTGGTGTTAATATGGATATATTCTTCCAGAAGAAAATAGGTTCCGGCTTTTTTGGCGGTGAGGGCTTCATTATGCAGAAATTCTCCGGGCAAGGTATGGTATTCCTGGAGATAAATGGCAGTGCTGTGGAATATGATCTTGCACCGGGACAGTCAATGCTTATTGATACAGGTTATCTTGCTGCAATGGAAGAAACCTGTTCAATGGATATAGAAACCGTTAAGGGCATTGGAAATGCACTTCTCGGCGGTGAGGGATTTTTCAACACTAAGGTAACGGGACCCGGCAAGATATGGATACAGACTATGCCTGCAAATGTCCTCGCTAATGCTATTCAGCCTTATATCGTTACAAACTCCAATTGATATTAACTGAATTAAGATCAATCAATTCAGCTTTGCAGTACATAAACCCCCTCGGTCTTTTTTTGATAACGAGGGGGATATTTTTTTGTTTTGTCGTAGTAACCGCATATACGAACTTATTCTTATACCAGGGTGTGTTGACACTATCCGAAATGCTCGGATTGCAAACAGATTTGCCGTATTTCAAGGCAGTTTTCAACAGTAATACTTTCGTATTGCAAGGAAAATCAACGCAGAAAGACGGTAAATATGGCCTGCAAGACTGGCGTTGGTGCAATTATAGCTGTCAAATTTATCTACAGGTTAAAGGTGGATTAGTATTAATAATACAAAACAAAAACCCCCGCAAACCGTTTATAAACCACGATTTGCAGGGATCTTCACACTGGTGAGCCATTGGGGATTTGAACCCCAGACCCTTTGATTAAAAGTCAAATGCTCTGCCGACTGAGCTAATGGCTC